>JAZSHG010000019.1:0-3236 GCA_045533135.1 Acutalibacteraceae bacterium | reverse complement strand
GGCTACACCGGTAACCTGGCTCACCCCGATTACCTGGCCACCGGCTACATCTACTGGTTGCACAACTCCTATGCGGATTCCGAAGCTCGTTTCGCTTTCGAAGTGAACGCGCCGAAGGATTTCGAATTCCTGGTGAGCATCGGCGGCAACGCTGTTCCTGCCGAAGTCATCAAAGTGTATGCGGCTGACGGCTTTGAAGGCGGCGTTCTCAACGCTGACTTCTCCTGCGAGCCTGCTACTCCTGTGAACGCTGTCGAGATTCCTGTGACCTTCGAGCAAGATGCGAAACAGGGCACCTGCGGCACCGTTCGCTATCGTGTGAAGTGCGCCGGTGATATCCCCACTTCCGCGGCTTATATCTACATGGTGATGGATGGTACTGCTCACGACGGTAACGGCGGTCACGCTTATGCTGTTGGTGTTTGCGAGTTCTCCTACACCAGCGATCCTATCGTCATCGTTCCGCTGCCCGATTTCGGTGTGGCTGAAGATGGTGAGATGTTCGAAGATATCTCTTCCGCTCTGCTGACCATGGCTGATGATGGCCAGGCTTTCTCCATCACCAACCTGATCCGCGCTGCCGGTAAGAAATTTGG
Source organism: Acutalibacteraceae bacterium (assembly GCA_045533135.1). Classification (GTDB taxonomy): domain Bacteria; phylum Bacillota; class Clostridia; order Oscillospirales; family Acutalibacteraceae; genus HGM12789. The sequence goes on along the minus strand of JAZSHG010000019.1, from coordinate 2,640 downwards.
TACCTTCAACACTCCCGACGATATGCTGCTCCTCTCCAATGTTCAGGAAGATGGCGAGATCGTTTACGATCTGTCCGCTTTCCACGACTATTGGAACGATACCGAAGGCTACAAAGCCAACGTGACCGGCATCGACCTGCGCGGCTGGGTTTCCGGCAATGCCATCGATGCAGACGCGGCTGACCTGTTCATCATGCTCTCTGCTGACGGCGAGACTTGGGTGCCTGTTGAGGCTCCCGAAGATGCCCTGCGCATGAGCCAGGTGCACAACGGCTTCTACCAGTATTCTATCCTGCTCGACGAGATCGATGAGGGTTATAGCTGGGTGAAATTCGTTATCGGCGCCGGTTCTACCGAGCTGTCCATCTCCGACATTCAGATCCTCTACACCGAGGCTGAAGGCGGCGAAGGCGGCGAAGGCGATGACACCACCGGCGACGACACCACCGGCGATGACACCACCGGCGACGATAACACCGGCGACGATAACACCGGCAACGGCAACCCCGATACCGGCGTTGTGGCTCCTGTGGCGGCCCTCGTCCTCGCTACCGTTTCCGGCGCGGCTGTCGTTATCAGCAAAAAGCGTCGCTAATTCTCAAAGCGTGTCAATAAAACACGAATAACCAACACCTAAAAAAAGCCCCGCCATTCGGCGGGGCTTTTTGCATATCATGATAGAAGATTACGTTATTTCAAATACCTTGATAAGTACCAACGAGGCAATACCGAGCAAAATGCCGATGGCGGTTTTTAGGCTGATGCGCTCTTTGTACAGCACTGCCGCTACCAAGGTGGAGATGATGGCGCCACCACCGTTGATAAAGGTGAACAGTACAACAGGGGATACCAGCTTGGTAGACAATGTTGCCAGTTGATTAATGATAAACACAGCCACCGCCAGTGCCACGCCGCAGATGATCAGTATTTTCGGGAACTTGACGGCAGGATATTTTTTCTTGTTTCCCTTTGTCATCACGCCGCAGAAAGCATAGGAAAGCACAGCGATAATACCAAAGGATAAAAAGGAGAACACACTTACATCGCCCTTGGGGACGTATTCGGTGAACATTTGCTGTGCCAACATCGTGCCGCCGTTGGCGACCAGTGAACCGATCAGCAGAATGAGCGTTTTGTAGCTGAAATTGGTGTAGACGTTTTTGGAATCGCCAATCAACAGCCAAGCGGATATTAGGAAGATGGCCAATCCAACGAACTGCATTGAAGCAATGTCTTTGTCAAACAAAAACACGCCTGCCGCGATCGGGATGATCATGCCTGCAGTACTGAACATAGAATTGAGGCTGACTGTGCCGCTTTTCATGGCATAGATGCCGCAAAACCCTGCGAAAAAGAGGGTGACGCCCGAAAACGCGGCGATCACAACCGTTTTCCCATCCATGGCAAAGTCTGTGCCGACTACCAAAATAAGTGCCAGTCCCAACACAGCGGATATGGCATTTTGGAACGCGTTGAACTTAACCATCATTGGCAGTGAAGTGATCTCATTGCTCGATCGCTTGTTGAACACGGCCTGCACCACGCGGCAAAGCAAGATGATACCTATGTAAAGACCTGCCATTTAGGCACCTCCTACGGTGAGTTGTTGTCTGCGCTTTATTATAGGGGTGCTGTCAAGAAAAAGCAATAGCAGAGTTTGCAGAAATGAAAAACCCTTAAAAATGTAGAAAAACCGAAAACCTTTTCGCGTTTTCTTGACAGGTGTCGAAAATATGTGTAAAGTAATATATGAGTGGGTGGCCTTATATATATGAGGCTTAAATAAACTGTGAGGGGTTTACTATGAGCGATTTGTTACTGGAACCGCTTACATACTTCGAGCAAGAAGGAAGCAAAGCATTTGAACAAAACGCCCATCAATATTTTGATGAGTTGGTCGCAAAATCCGGTATTGACGTAGAGGCTAACCGCGCAACGGCGCGCGCGTATAATGCCGAAAACGCCATCATTCAAAAGCTCGACAACCGTATATCCAAGTTTAAAACACTGCGCGTGTTTTTGATCATTGGCATCATCGCCTGCCTTGTCGTGTTCGTTATGAGCTTTGGCTGGATCGAGGATAATGAATCGGTGGCCTTGCTGGCGCTGTTTCTCAGTGTCGGTTTGGCAGGCGTCGGCATTTTTCTGTGGTTTCGCAAAATCAACCCACTGCTTAAACAAGTCGATGCCGAAAAAGCAAAGCATGTAGAAAAAGCCAACAAGATATTGGCACAAGCACTCTCCCAAATGGCGCCGCTCAATGCGCTTTTTGATAATACCGATACCTTTAAGCTGATCGAAAAGACGCTCCCTGCTTTGTCTTTTGACCGCTTTTTCAGTCGCGAGCACGAGGACAAACTGCTGAAGCACTTTGACTTTGTGGATATCGTGAACGGCGAAATGTCGATCACCGACACTCTGCCCGGCCGCCTATACAATAACCCCTTCCTGTTCTTTCGATATAAGCAGCACGTGATGGGGACAGAGACCTATACCGGTGCGCGGGTCATTACCTGGACGGAGACCTATCGTGACAGCGACGGTCATATGCGTACCCGTGTCCGCACCCAAACGCTCACGGCTACTGTGGTGAAGCCCAAACCCTACTATCACATCAGAACAGCACTGGGATATGGTTGC
>JAZSHG010000002.1:0-2812 GCA_045533135.1 Acutalibacteraceae bacterium | reverse complement strand
ATCCCCTCATCCGTCACGGCTATCGCCGTGCCACCTGTCTCGCTGCGGCTTAAGTCACGCTCGCGGCTCTGTGTAGGGACAGGCGTCCTCGACTGTCCGTAACCACCGGACTGTCATTCATTGCGCTCGCGCCGCTTCGCTACCCACGTAGGGGGAAGGCAAGGTCACGCAGGTAGGTTGCGATTACATTGTAGGGCGGGGGCTTGCTCCCGCCGCATCGCGGTGGAATTTTCCGCACAAACGGACGAGCAATACTCGCCCCTACAATGTTGATTTTTAGGTCGTGCTAAATTGGTTTTCTTTTGCCTGTCCGTTTCCTTAGCAGGAAACGGCGGACCGTCAAGGATGCCGGTCCCTACAAAAGCACAACCTAAACCCTGTGCTAATTTGGTTTTCTTTTGCTTCCTTTTCTTTTCCAAAAGAAAAGGAAGTTTTCTTTTTTCTAAAGAAAAGTAGGGGGTTGCATAATGGGGAGGTTTTAGGTATAATAAAGGATGATTGAAATTGAATCCTGCAAAAAGGAAGCGTGACGGTATGTTACAATTTGAAGAACTGCGCCTGAAGCTGGAAGGCTTGTTACCGGATATTGCCGACCTGGCTCATGCGATTGGCCTGGAACAAATGAAAAGTGAGGTCGCCCAGCTGGAACTGCGTGCGGCAGAACCCGGCTTTTGGGACAATATGGACAACGCCCAAAAGGTCACCCAGCGCACCTCTAACTTAAAAGACCGTATTGAGGACTATCACCGCTTGGAAACCAACTGCCACGACACCTTGACGCTCATCGACCTGGCAGATGAAGAGGGCGATCTGTCGCTTTTGGAAGAATGTGAAGAAAGCGTGGAACAAGTGACCGCCTCGCTGGAACGCCAACGCCTTGCCACCTTGCTCACGGGTGAATATGACAACCACAACGCCATTCTCACCTTCCATGCCGGTGCCGGCGGCACCGAAGCACAGGATTGGGCTTCGATGCTCTACCGCATGTACACCCACTGGGCTGAATCCCATGGATTCAGCTATACCTTACTCGACTATCTTGACGGCGATGAAGCCGGCATCAAAAGCGCTTGCATCCGTATTGACGGCGAAAATGCTTACGGCTATCTGAAAGGTGAGGCCGGTGTGCACCGTTTGGTGCGTGTGTCGCCGTTTGACGCTTCGGGCAGACGTCACACCTCCTTTGCCGCGTTGGAGATCATCCCCGAAATTGACGATACCATCCAGCTGGATATTCGCCCTGAGGATATCAAGATGGACGTGTTCCGTTCCAGCGGCGCCGGCGGTCAGCATATCAACAAGACCTCGTCGGCTGTACGTTTGACACACATTCCCACCGGCATTGTGGTTGCGTGTCAGACCGAACGCAGTCAGTTCCAAAACCGCGATACCGCCATGAATATGTTGCGGTCAAAGCTTTTGGAGATCAAAGAGCGCGAGCATTTGGACAAGATCGAGGATATCAAAGGCAACCAGGCACAAATTGCGTGGGGCAGTCAGATCCGTTCGTATGTGTTTATGCCTTACACCTTGGCGAAAGATCATCGCACCGGGTATGAAATGGGCAACATCAATGCTGTGATGGACGGCGATATTGACGGCTTTATCAACGCCTATCTGAAAGCCGCCGCCAACGGAACATTGGGCCAAAAAGAATAATGGAACCAACAAAAAAACACCGCTTTTAAGCGGTGTTTTTTTATTTCTTTTGTTCTTTGGGGCGGCGACTGAATTTAAGCCGTGACCAAAACACAATGATCACCTGTGCCGGTATACCCAGTGTCATGATCAGCCAGGAATCCTTTTCAAACACATACAGGCAGATACATAACGTCAGCAAAGATGTCCACATCAGCAGAGAAATGATCACATAATTCCATCGGGTGCTAAACCACGAGGCGTTGAGGATAAGCCACACGATCATGGTGACAGGGATGGCACACAGGAAGGTGATCCACAGTGGCGCTTCGGCGGTGATGGACAGCTTCAACACCACATACACCAGCGCCGCGATCAACCATACCAGCACCAGGCACATACCGGTGATAAAGCGGCGATTATTGGTTTTGCGCGTGGTTTGGCGGCGGCGTTCCACCAGGGGATCCTCATGCTCTTCCGTCACCAGATAATCCAACGTGACACCGAAGATATCTGCCAGGGCTTTGAGCACCTTTACATCGGGCAGAGATTCGCCGCGTTCCCATTTGGAAACGGCTTTGTCGGAATATTGCAATGCCTGTGCCAATTCTGTTTGCGTCATCCCCTTGCGGCGGCGCAGATCGGCAATGTTTTTTGCGATAATATCCTTGATATCGTCCACGGTGTCACCTCCTTTGCCCTTTATTTTAGCATAATTTTGCACCGATGGCAAGAGGAGATTTGCAACAGGGGGTTGGGTTGCAATGTAGGTGCGTACCAATGGGACGTCGAGGATACCCCAAGGGCACTTCCGATGGGCGCGCCGTCCCCTACAAATCTCGATTTTTACCTCGCCGCGTGTGTTGTAGGGCGCGACGTCCCGACGCACCGTTATTCCCCTCTCACCCGCTATCGCGGGAGCTCTCCCAAAGGGAGAGCCTACGGGACGTCGAGGACGCCGTCCCCTACAACGCATGATTTTTAGGTGGGTGCGTACCCACGGCGCGTCGGGGACGTCGCGCCCTACAACGCATGATTTTTAGGCTGTGCGTACCGACGGACAGTCGAGGATACCCCAAGGGCACTTCCGATGGGCGCGCCTGTCCCTACAACGCACAATTTTTAGGTAGGTGCGCGCCCTATCCCTCTCACTCCCCACGCATCTCATCGCCCT
>JAZSHG010000220.1:0-8473 GCA_045533135.1 Acutalibacteraceae bacterium | reverse complement strand
GGGACCGCAAAAGCCGCCCTGGCACCGTCCCATGCCCGAACGGATGCGACGTTTGACGCCGTCTACATCCAACGCAGGCGGGTTTTGGGTGATGGCTTGCAAGATTTCGCCCTCGCTGACCGTTTCACAACGGCAGACGATTTTGCCAAAAGCAGGATTTTCACGGATATATGCCGCCTGTTGGTCTTCGTCCATATGGCTAAAAGCATGGGGGTCAGCACGATGGGGGTCGAAAGTGGGATCATCTTCGGTTTCAAGCCCCATCTCACGCAACATATCCACGCCCATACAGGCAATCGACACGCAGGAGGTAAGGCCCGGTGAATCGATAGCGGCAATGTGCAGGATGCCTTTTTGGCTACCCTTTCGCAGGATGAAGTCGCCGCCCTTTTCGGACGAGCGCACCCCTGCAAAAGAAGTGATGACCTGTCGAAAATCTACTGACGGCACACTTCTAGCGGCAAGGCGCTTGATAACAGACAAGCCCTCGTCGGTGGTGTCGGCGGCCTCGGGACTTTCCACCAGTGCGGCGGTCGGGCCAACGAGCAGATTGCCGTCTGCCGTTGGGGAGACCAAAATGCCTTTGCCCTCTTTGGTGGGCACGCAGAAAATGGTGCGGTCAATGCGACTGCCCTCGGTTTTGTCGAGCAGCATATATTCGCCTGCGCGCGGCAAGATGGCGAAGTCGCCATCACCGCAAAGGGCGGCGATACGGTCGGAAAAGCCGCCTGCACAGTTGACGGCAAAACGGCCGCGCACCTGCCTGCCGTCGGCGGCAGTGAGGGTGACGCCGTTTTCGTCAGTATCTATTGCCGCTACGGCGAATGCGCGCAAAAGCTCTGCGCCATTATCCATCGCGTTGCCGATGGCGGCGACAGTAAGCTGATAGGGGCAGATGATGCCGGCGGTGGGAACATGGAGTACCAGCGTGATATCGGGCGAAAGCGCGGGTTCCATGGCACGCGCTTGGTCGCCGCTAATGAGCGAGAGCTGTTCGATGCCGTTTTCGATGCCGCGCGCATACAGCTTGCGCAGGGTTTCCTCTTCCTCTGCGCCGAAGGCACAGACAAAAGAGCCGTTGCGGCGATAGGGCACCGACAACTCGTCCGCCGCCGCATACAACAGCGGCACCCCTTCGCGGTTCAGCTTGGCTTTTAAGGTGCCCGGCTCGGGGTCATAGCCGCCGTGGATGATCCCACTGTTGGCTTTTGACGCACCGCAAGCGACGTCGTTTTCCTTTTCAAGCAAGCACACCGACAATTTATAACGTGACAACTCTCGGGCAAGCATACCGCCGATAACGCCTGCGCCGATGATCACTACATCATACATCGCTTTTCGCTTCCTTTCTCAAAGCAAAAACTGTCTGTCTTTTCCATTTTTCCTGTTTGCCATCAAAATATTCGTCAAGTTACAGCGCCTCGTAGGCGGCACGAATATCTTTAGCCCCGATGATGGCAATATCGTCACGCGGTGTGACGGTTTTCAAGTTGTGTTGCGGCAATATCACGCGCGAAAAGCCCAGCCGCGCGGCTTCGCTGATGCGCGCATCGGCATTGGACACCGCGCGCAATTCGCCTGCCAGCCCCACTTCACCAAATGCCACCACATCTTCGGGGATGGGGGTATCTTTTAGGCTGGATATGAGGGCGAGCGCCACGGGCAGATCGGCGGCAGGCTCGTCCAGCCGCAAGCCGCCCACCACGTTGACATAGGTGTCGAGGTTGGCGAAAAAGTAGCCTGCACGCTTTTCCAGCACGGCCAAAAGCAGGGACAGGCGGTTATAATCAAAGCCTGTGGACATACGGCGCGGATTGCCAAAGCCTGTTGGAGACACAAGCCCTTGCACCTCCGCCAGCAACGAGCGTGTCCCCTCCATCACACTGGCAACACAGGTGCCGCTGACCTGTTTGGGGCGGCCCGACAACAGCATCATCGAGGGGTTTTCCACCTCGCACAGGCCGCGGTCGCGCATTTCAAACACACCCACCTCATTGGTGGAGCCATAGCGGTTTTTCACACAGCGCAAAAGGCGATAGCTGGTGTTGGGATCGCCTTCAAAATACAGCACGCAGTCAACGATGTGTTCGAGCACCTTGGGACCTGCAATAGCGCCGTCCTTGTTGACGTGACCAACCACAAACACGGGAATATCGCCGCTTTTGGCGGCACGCATCACGGCGGCGGTACATTCACGCACCTGCGTGACACTGCCTGCGGAAGAGGCCACGCTTTCAAGCGTCATGGTTTGTATCGAGTCGATGATGACCACATCGGGCTTTTCGGTCAGTATCGCGTCAATGACCGATTGCATATCGTTTTCGCACAATAAAAAGAGCTCGCCGTCTGCTACGCCCAACCGATTGGCACGCAGTTTGATCTGGCGCGGCGACTCCTCGCCCGACACGTACAGCACGCGTAAACTTTGGCCGAGGTGGTGGCAAATTTGCAAAAGCAAGGTAGATTTACCGATGCCCGGATCGCCGCCGATCAGCATCAAAGCGCCCTTGACGATGCCGCCGCCGAGCACACGGTCAAGCTCACGCATACCGGTGGTGTAGCGCGCCTCTCCTGCGGAGTCCACCTCCGACAGGCGGCGCATCCCCACACGGGCGGCAGACGGTGCACTTGTCGTTGTTGTTCTGGCGGCGCGCACCTCCTCAAACAGGGTGTTCCATTCCCCACAGGTGGGGCATTTGCCATACCATTTGAGATGCTCGGCGCCACAGGCATTGCACACAAATACCGTTTTGGATTTTGCCATATTTTCCACTCCTCACACGCCGCCCTTCATCACACCAACAGCAATGGCCAATGCCATCTGTTGCTGATAGGTCGTCGTTTCCAGTTGTTTACGTTCCGTTTCGTTGGATAAAAAGCCACATTCCACCAACACGGCAGGGACTGTGGTCTTATGTAGCAAATAAATGCTGTCATCACCTTTTTTGAGTGTACGCTTGTTATCGGGTTGCAAAAGTGTCACCACACTTTCGCGTATCGCCGCCGCCAAGGGGGCAGAGCCTGCGGCATTGGGGGAATAAAACACCTGCGTGCCGCTATACTGTGTCCCCGAAAAGTGGTTTTCGTGTATCGACACAACGCCGTCAGCCTGTTCATAAAGTGCCAAGCGATTTTTCATATCGCTTCGCTTTTTCTCGCGCAGGGTGGTGGCGGTTGGATCATAGATAGCCGTATCGGTGGTGCGGGTAAAGGTGACATCATAGCCGCACAGACGCAGGATATCCCCCAAAGGAAGTGCAATTTTGAGGTTGATATCCTTTTCCAGCGTGCCGTTTTTGGCGATGGCACCGCCGTCCTCGCCGCCGTGTCCTGCATCAATGAGCAGATGCGGTCGACGCGGTGCCGATGGCGTGGCAGATGTGGATATCTTGGCGTGTAGCCGTCCTGCGGCAAGGCAGAACACAAGCAGACCGCACACCGCCAACACCCACGCATATCGCTTATTCATAGTCCCACCTCCGCTTTTACCCTATGCGTAGGTGGGACATAAGATGCCTGCGGCTTTTAGTATACCACACCTTCTGCCGATTGTCGAGAAAAAACGCCCGATAGAAATCGGGCGTTTTGAGGAAGTTGTGATGATTATGTGCTCTTTTTCTTGTTGACGAGCACCATGGTCATCGCAAAGCCGACAAGTGCCGCACAGCCAATCAAGATCCACACCAAGGGACTGATGCCCGAGGACTGGTGATAGGGGGTGCTATCTACAGGGGCGGTGGTTGTCACATCGCCTGCAGAGGGATTGCCCGAAGGCAGGGGCTTATTGCCTTGGGTGGGATTGCCTTGGGTGGGATTGCTTTGGGTGATTTTGCTCTTTGTGGTATTGCCACCTTGAGGCTTGCCGGACGAGGGTTTGTTCTGCGAGGTGGTCGGCTTATTACCGCCCTGGGCGGTCGTACCCACCGTGGCGGTAGTATTGTCGCCCTGGGTATTTTTGCGCGTAGTGGTGGTCGCCTTGGTGGTTGCGGTCGTTTTGGTGGTGCTTGTTGTGGACACAGTGGGCTTGCTGATGGTCGCCGCCGCAGGGGTGATGTTCCACAACTGCTTGGCGGTTTTGGGCGTCCACTCCGATTTGAACTGTGACGCAAACTCAGAATGGTCTGTGGTCACAAACTGCACGCCTTTTTGTGCGTTGGTACGCGCCATCGCCGTATCGTTGATGGTCCACGCGTTGATACTGATACCGCGGTGCTGTAGTGCATAGGTCAGTGCCGCGGTGATGTTATAGTCGGGCGAGAAGGCGCTGGGCAGCTCCTGCACGGCGGTATACACCGACTCCATACCCTTGGCAACGGTGCCAAAGCTACCGCTACCCAAGGAGGATGCGCCCACTTCGGGGCACAGTTCACGGCAACGTGTCATTTGGGCAGGGTGGAAGGAGATGAACACGATCTGATCAAGCACATCATATTGCTCTGCCAGTTCGCGAACCAAATCCACCACGCGAGGGGTGGTGGTTTTGACCTCCACAACCAGCACCTTGTCGGGATAGGTTTTCAGCACTGAAAACATCTCATCCAGGAAAGCGAATTTGCAGTTACTGTAACTGCCGACGGCTTTGAGCGTGTAGGTTTTGATCTGGGCACGGGTGAGGGTTTCGATATGTTGGCTGGCAGAGGTATTGGTGGTATAGCCACCGATATTGCCGTTATGGTTGATCACTACGTGGTTATCCGCCGTCACCCACACGTCGCATTCCACCGCATCGGCACCGGCCTTGAACGCCTCTTTCATACCTTCGACTGTATTTTCGGGGGCAACCGTGGGATAGCCGCGGTGACCGATCACGAAGGGGCGGCGCACATAGGTGGTCGAGGTAACACGCGCGTAGAGATCATAGGCGACGGTGGGATCACCGACGACCACGCCGTTGGCGCCGCAGTTGACCGCCGCCGCCACACGGTGCTGGTCGGTCGAGCTGTCCAGGCGGCGCGTGGTCACCGTCAAAAAGCGTTTTTGCAGATATTCCACATTGGCACGGGTGGGATCTTGCAACACACAGATCATAGCGCCGGCAGACAAGGCCGTTTGCGCTACCTTTTTCATATCGGTTTCATAGGCGATGTACGCGCAACGGGTATACCGTAGGTATTGTTGACTGAGATAGCTGAGCACGTCTTTATCTGCTGAGGCAAGAATGACGTCATAGTAGGTATTTCTCAGCACGCCTGCCACATATTTTGCCGACGCCATATCCGCTATTTCGAGGATGGGAATGACACTGCCGGCGCAGGCATCCAGTGCCGTTTTCAGCGTGGTGGTCGTGTTGCCGAGCACCACGTTGTGGGCGCTGTCGGTTCCCACCTTGAACCACGCGCCCTGCGGTTTGACGGTGTTTTTGAGCGCGTTGAGCTTGGCGGTACTGTCCACCGTTTGAATCACCGTGGGGGCGCCCACCAGCTTGGTGGTCGGCTCATAGGTCGCACGGATGAATTTGCTGCCATTGAGGGCATTGTTCAGGTCGCGTTTATCGGAAAGGCGTATCGCATACACACGCATCACGGAGTTGTTGGTCTGCAGTGCAAAGCCGCCCGATTGGGTGGACAGGGCGCTGTCGGTGATGTTGATCTGCGTACCGTTGATCGACTGGATGATATATTTGCCGTCGGTTTCGATTTTGGCTGTATACTTGTTTGAGGCACTGATATTGCTGCTGTAAGATGCGGTGCTGTTATATTGCCAGCCACTACCGTTAAAATAGGCAGTTTCTACACCGTTGGACGCGCTTGCGCCTTGGCGCACGCACATCTGCATATAATTGGTAGGGGTACCGGTGCCTTGGGTGCGGTACATAAAGGACACCCAACGAGTCGGCTCATTGGCAGAGACAATGGTGAAATCTATCTCCCACACAAAATCCGACGCCTGATAAGTCGAAGGCAGGGTGAGTATGGTGTTGGCGGCCAGCTCCATATAGCCGTTGCCCATTTTGGCTGAGCCTTGGCGCACTGTGTAGCCCGACGGCAGTGCTGACCCTGCCGTGTAGCCGGTGAAGCTGATGGACATTGGTGTCACCGATGCGGCAGACACCGAAGTTGTGGAAAATAGACCTAAAAAAAGGGCTATCATCAGCCCCCATACCCATATTCTTTTCACGTGCAAGAACCCCTCTTTAATACGCATTTGTGGCTTGTGCCACACAACATATTTATTATAACATACAAATTAACTCTTGTAAAGCAGAAATTTTTGTTCAATATTTGTATATTTTGCGAATTTACAAGCGGACTTTTTTCGTGTATATTGAAGATGCAGAAAGGAAAGGAGAGAGTCCCATGAACAACGAAACTCCACCGAAATGCACAGAAAAATCCAAATGAAAGGACTGAGTCCCGTGGGCCGGTAAAAGTGAAAAACCGACAAGCAAATTTAAAAAGAGGTATACTCCGATGAACTAAGTAAACTTCGATAGAACTGTCCGTACAAGACACAATGTGAAGAAAGGTATACGCCCATGCAGTAAGTAAAGGACGCACCCTCTGAAACGGACAACACCATTCGGCGCATCGTTCATCCCTGCGGCATTTGTTCCGCGTGTAAGGCTTTGGCCTGTACCAGCTTGATGTAAAACGGATGTGACCGCTTAAATTCTTTTTTCGGGAGGGTCAAAACCCTCACCTGTCGTGTTGTCGCTTTCACTGATATGTTTACGGATTTCTACCGCTTATATATTTTCGATTTCTTTTATAAAAATAAACAAAAGCAGTCCGACAACCGTCGGACTGCTTTTTCCATTGTGCCGCGCAAAATACAGCAACCTTGTTGCATTTTTGGGTACGGTGTGCTATGCTTTGTTTATTCCTTTGAGAAAGAGAGGCGCATTTTATGATTAAAAAGAATCCACTGGAAACACTCGTTTCGGACGGTGGCTTTTGCGGTATATTCCGCACCATCGGCTGTATCGGTGACAGCCTGTCCTCGGGCGAATTGGAGTCCCTCACCCCCGACGGACAGCCCGGCTATCACGACTATTACGAATACTCGTGGGGACAATATATTGCCCGCGCGACGGGTGCGAAGGTCTATAACTTCTCCCGCGGCGGTATGTCCGCTATGGAATATCACACCTTTGCCGAGGAAAACGGCTTTTGGGGTGACGATTATCTTTGCCAGTGCTACATTCTCGCGCTGGGTGTCAATGACCGTCACGTCGGCCCGGTTGGCAGTATCGATGATATTGATTTCGACGACTACAACAACAATGCCCAAACCTTTGCGGGATACTACGGCAAAATTATTCAGCGTTTGCGCGAAAAACAGCCCAAGGCGCGTATTTTCCTGATGACGATGCCGCGCGACGACCGTTTGGGCTTCCCCGAATTCACAAGCGGTCACACCACGCTGCTGCACGAGCTGGCTGATCGCCTGCCTTTCACCTACGTGCTGGATTTCAACAAGTATGCGCCCGATTATGACGAGGAGTTCCGTAAGAAGTATTATCTCGGTGGACATTTGAGTCCTGCCGGCTATCTGCTCACCGCGCGTATGGTGATGACGCTTATGGATCACATCATTCAGGAAAATATGGACGATTTTAAGCAAGTCGGCTTTATCGGCACGCCCTATTACAACTGCAACGAAAAATGGTAAGGAGCAGATACGATGATTATCAAACGACACGAACTTGACGGCGAAAGCGTCTATTTGATGCAATATTGCTATGAGGATACCCCCGAGATCCCCTATCACAAGCAACGTCCTGCCGTGCTTGTGTGCCCCGGCGGCGGATATTTGATGTGTTCCGCGCGCGAGGCTGATCCTGTGGCGATGCAATATGCGGCGGCAGGCTATAACACCTTTGTACTTTACTACACCATCGGCGAAAAGGCGGCATTTCCCCGTCCCCTGCTCCATCTGTGTGCCGCGATGAAGCTCATCCGCGAAAACGCCGAGGAATGGGGCGTTATCCCCGACAACATCGCCGTTTGCGGCTTTTCGGCAGGCGGACATCTGACGGCAAGCCTCGGCGTTTTTTGGAACGATCCCGAGATCATTCGCTTAAGCGGCTGTGAAAACGGTGAAAACCGTCCCAATGCCCTTATTTTGGGGTATCCGGTTATCTCCACCTCTTGGATGGAGAATGCCGGTCAGCTTGACCGCATCATCGGTGACAATGAGCCTGAGAGCACCTACCGCAAGCTCAACCTGCACACGATGGTGTCTGCCACCACACCGCAAACCTTTTTGGCACACACGGTGCGCGACAACGCTGTGCCTGTTGAGGACAGCATCAATTTTGCCTCTGCGCTGATCGCGGCAGGCGTGCCGTGTGAGCTGCATGTATTCCCCAACGGCGTGCACGGGTTGTCGGTTTCCGATCAGCAGGTATGTCCCGACGGCGGCGATCCCCATTTTGCCAAATGGATGCCGATGTCGATTGATTGGCTCAATCGTCTGTTCCAAAACCATACAGAAGCCAACGCGCCGATGACAAGCAAAGCCCCCTATTCTT
>JAZSHG010000162.1:0-2207 GCA_045533135.1 Acutalibacteraceae bacterium | reverse complement strand
TTGCGTGGGCATCGGCGGCAGACGGTATCGCCCAGGGCGGTAAACACATCGCCCAGCGATGGGCCCGACAGACCTGCCAGCTTTTCGGATACCGCCTCCACCGTCTGTGCCATTTCCGACAGCGTTTGTGCGGCAAGCTGGCGTTGGCTTTGCCATTGCCACTGTCGGGCAAGGAAGCTGTCCTGTTCCTCGCGGCGGCGCAAAAATTGCCGCAGGCGCTCTTCCCACGAAAGGGGAAATACCACCCACAAAAGACCGCCTGCCACCCCTTCATAGCTGCCGAGCAACCAATTTTCGGGGTCTACGGTCAAAAAGATGACCACGGTCATCGGCAACAGCAACAGCGCTGTGAGCACGCGGTGAGCGCCTTTTGTCAAGCCGCTCACCAGGGATGCCGCCACCGGCAACAGCGAATAGGCTATGCTGACAGGGGCGGCCACGGCGGTGAGCAAGCAACAGCCCATGCCAAAAAATGCGCCTGTTTTGCGGTCGGCTTGGGTGACGGCAACCACCAGCGCGATGGTCGCGGTGCGTGTGGGTGACACGTCCCCCACCTGCCACGCAGAGGTTGCCGCCACCGTCATCGCCGCCAGCAGACACAAGCAGGCGCGCTGGTCGGCGGTGGTGATGCCGCCTTGGCGCAAGACTTGTCCGCACCGATGGCAGACGATTCCTGCCACGGCGGCGATGACGGTGGTAGCGAGGGTATATAAAACCGCTATAGGGTCGGTGTCGCGGTCGGGCAGTGCTATCTGCACCAACAAAAAGCCGACACCGGCTATCAGCGGTACGGTAAATGCTTTCTCTTGCAATCGCCCAAATATCGGCACGATCCAGCGCAAGCTCACCACCGCGATCACCGCCGCCACATAGACAAGGGCTGTGGCAGGCTCAAACGCAAGCAGATAGCCGATGGCGGTGCAGATCCCCACCACAGGGGCAATTTTGCCGCCGGCCGCGGCCACCAATCCGATGCCGAAAGGGGCACAGGCGCCAAAAAGGGTGGCTTGGGGCAACAGCAACCCTAAGGCACTGCCGCACAGCAGCTGTGCGCCCTCGCCCCATCCTTTTGTCTGTGTTTTGGCGCCGACACCGGCGGTGAGGGTTGCTTGTTCACTCCATCCCGATTGTTTCACATTCCTTCACGCTCCTTTTCTCATCCAGTATACGCGCAAATGGCGGCTGATTCTGTCGTTTTGACAGAGCAATTTCCCTTTTTTTGCCAAAAGCATCGGTTATATCGGCAAAATTTGGCGGTGCCGCGCATTATTGACAACTTTTGCAGAAGTTGTTATACTGAAAGAAGGAAATTTTCCATTGTAAAGGGGGATCTGTTATGTATTGTGAAAATTGCGGCACGCTGTTAGAAGATGCCGCCACCGTTTGTCCCCAATGCGACACACCTGTTGCCGATAGCGTTGCCGCACCGCCTGAAGAGCCGCCTGTATCGGTCACGCCGCCTGTACCTGCACCTGCGGCACCGCCTGCGCCCGATTTTTCGCCTGCCGCGGCGGATCCTTATTATGCGGACAACCAGGCCGATCGCAGTATTTGGCCGAGCATGCAAACGCTGACCGAGAAAACACTTCCCAAAAAGTTCCGTCCGCTGGGCGCGTGGAGCTTTTTTGGCTGGGCGTGTGTGTTCTCACTGCCGCTTATCGGTCTTGTGCTGGCCATTGTATTCAGCTTTGTGCAGAAAAACCTCTGTCGCCGCAACTTTGCGCGGTTTTTCCTGTGCGTACGGCTGGTGCTGGTGCTGTTGGTCGTAGCCACGCTGGTGTGCGCCGCCGTTTTCAGCGACAGCGCCTTTGGCCTTTTTGTGCGCACCGCTCTCCAAACGATCGAAAACACGGTTCGTTCTTTTGTGTGATACCCCATTATAAAAAAAGCCGCTTCCTTGGGCACAGCCCTTGGGAAGCGGCTTTTTTGTGCGACCGATTATTACAGACCGAATTCGCCTTCGTAGCTTACGAGGCTGGCGTCGGTCACGCCGTCGACCTTGTACAGCGCGTCGATCAGCGTCATCTCGTTGCCTTTGAGCGAGATCTCCATCGTCACCTCGGCGCCGCGGCGGGTGGTGGTACGGGATTTGATGCGGTGGCGCGGCAGGCGGCGCAACGCGGCGGTGATGTTTTGCACCTTCTCGGGCTCATAGCGGATGATCAGCAGATAGGGCATCTGCGCACGGCGATACAGGAAGGTGACCA
>JAZSHG010000149.1:0-2088 GCA_045533135.1 Acutalibacteraceae bacterium | reverse complement strand
GGTCGTCATAGCTGCTGTCGTTTTTGGAGGTGTAGATAAAGGTCGCATCGACAGGCAGATCGATAAAATTCACGGTCTGTGCGCCTTCGTATACTAAGGTGTTGCCGTCAACGATGCGGAAGGCGTAGACATTGCCAAGTGACGTGGCGGTGAGGGAGTCGCCGTCAACGGTGTACGTGCCGTAGTCGGCAAAGCTGCCGTAAGGGCCGGGATCAAGCAAAAATTCGCCAAGCTCGGGGTTCAGTCGAAAAAAGGGCGTTGTCACACCTTCTTCAAAGGTGCCCTCCATCTTATAATCGCCTCGAAAAAGCGTATCCAAGGGGTCTCCCATCTGATAATCGCCTTGGAAAAGCGTATCCGCGGTGGATGCGCAGCCACCAAACAGCAATGCCGCCACCAAACACCATATGAGAAGCCATGTTATCCGTTTCATTTGTTGTCCTCCTGTAACATACTTGTGGTAAGGCCATCTTCGTTATAGTCATAGCGTATGCCGTGCAGGAAAACACCTGCGGCATCATACTCACAGAAGCTCTTGATCTGCCCCGTTTCGTAATATTCCTGTGTGGTATAGCCCATTAAGACGGTGCTACTTCCTTTATATTTGTCGGTGCGGATCAGCAGACCGTTTTCGTTGTAGGTGTATCTGCAGTGATAGTCTGTTGTGCCGTCTGGCAGAAAGAACTCCTCTTCGGTCAAGACGCCGTTGCTGTCCGAGATCTTTTTGCCGGTACAGACGCCTTGATCGTCGTACACGTATTTGCCACGGCTCAACAAGGTCTTGTCCGCGCTCATTTTCAGCTCGTGGATCAACCGATTGTTTTGGTTATATTCATAGGTGACGAGGTGTGTCAAAGCGTCTTTTGTGTCGTAGTATTCCGCCCGCACAAGGCGGTTTTTCAGGTCGAATTTTTCAATTTTCTTGGTGCCGTCCGCCAGTTCGGAAATGCTGACCGTCCCCTTGGAGGCATCCCACTCCTCATACAAATCGGAGAATACGTCTGTGCCACACCCCTGTGAGACCAACAGGCAAACTATGGCCGCAAAGCAAAGAATGAAAATGAGCAACTTCCGTTTCATAAAAACGTCCCCCTGCGTGTGTGTGCTGTGGGCTGTGCGCTTTTCAGTATATCACAGAAAAAGGACGATTGCAATGCCCTGTTACTTGTACATAAAACAAAGAAGCACCCGTAAGGGTGCTTCTTTTGTTTGCAACTTTCAATTAGGACAGAGCATCCAGTGCATCGTCGACCAAATCTTCTGCAACTTCGAACAATTTGGCGCAATCTTCGCAAACATATGCGGATGCACCATTCTCTTCAACCTCTTCGAGGCTGACGTCTTTTTTGCCGCACATCTCGCAATCGCCGGTCTTACCGCAACCGACCAAAGCAAACAGAGCAACGACAACCAACAGAGCAACGAGCAGCTTTTTCATTCAAAACATCCCCCTTTTAATTTCAGCCGTTTGACTGTATTGTTATTATATCACTAAAATAAAGTGCTGTCAACTGCTTTATAGTAAGAGATCACCATTCAGAAAGGTATCTGCTCAAGAAGACGTAATATTTGCCGGTAGAGGAGGTGATCACATCGGGAATGGTGACGGTCACCGTGGCGGTAGCACCGGGACCTAAGCTATCTGAACTGTAAGAGCCGGTGGCAACCGTTTTAAAGGAGCTGTTGCTGATGCGGTAATAGGCTTCCATAGGATGACTGCCGCCGGAAGTGTTACGTTTCATAGTGATGCGCAAAATGAGGGTGGAGCCGGAAATGTCGGCGGTGGCACTTTGAATGGTGCCATAGGAAATGATATCGGGGAAGGTCGTCATCGACCAATCGATCCGGGAGTTGCCGCTGCCACCGACACCACTGTTGCCGCCACTGCCGCTACCGCCGCCGCTCGAACCCGAATAGTTTGGATCATCGGCGCGGCAATAGTAACACTTGCCGTCAATAAAGGTGTGGACGCGTTCGCTGGAGGTGACGGAACATTCAAGGCAAAAACAATCGGTTATACAGCTGTTGATCCAAACGTGCTCTGTTGCGGCGCGCATAAGGGTATTGCAAGTGTCACAATAGACCGCC
>JAZSHG010000170.1:0-2061 GCA_045533135.1 Acutalibacteraceae bacterium | reverse complement strand
AACAATGAGTAAAAAAGAAACACACCCATTTGGGTGTGTTTCTTTTTCTTTGCCCATTACACCTTGCGGATCACGCCGCAGGCGATTTTGGTGCCGGCGTTGCCGGCAGGTTGGGTGTGAAAATCGTCCACCATATCGTGTATGACCACCGTGCGGCCGAGAATATCCGCCACGCGGAATCGATCTGTTACCACCATCATGTAAGCATTGCCGCCACAGGATAGTAAGGGCGGCAGATCGCCTGCATGAAAGGGGTGGAGCGTTTTGGCCGGGTTGTAATGACTGCCCGTGTCGGAAAAACCGTTTCCGGCGCAGCCGTTGCCTTCGTGGATGTGAAAGCTGTAAAAGCCGGAGTTATTAACAGGCAGCCCCTGCACATTTGCCTCCACCAATACCCCACGCTGTCGCTGATAGAAACGCACCTGACCACGCAGGTGGGGAAAGCTCTCGGAACCATGTATATTGGCCACTGCAAGGGGCAGTATATGCTTTTGCTTCATAAACTCACCTCAACTCAGCATATGCGCCAAATGGCACCGAGGTGAAGCACAGGTTTTCCTTGCACCCTTATCGACGGTGTGCTATAATATGGCCAAAGCGGTGGATACACCACCGATGTTTTAGGGAGGCTATTATGAAACATGTATTGGTAGTTGTTGACATACAGAAGGATTTTGTCGACGGTGCGCTTGGCACCGCAGAGGCGGTTGCGATGGTGGACAACGCGGCCAAAAAGATCAGTGAGTTTGACGGCGCGATTTTTGTCACCTACGATACGCATTTTGAAAACTATATGGATACCGCAGAGGGCGCTAAGCTTCCTGTGCCGCACTGCATCAAGGGCACGGCAGGATGGGAGCTGAACGAAGCGATTGCCAAGGCACTTGCAGGCAAGAAATATACGCCGGTTGAGAAGATCACCTTTGGCTCCACTGCGCTTCCAAAGCTTGTGGAGGAAGCGGTAGGCGACCAAGATTTCGATATCACGCTTATCGGACTTTGTACCGATATTTGTGTGGTATCCAACGCCTTGATCCTCAAAGCGAACTTTCCGGAAAAAGACGTGTTTGTTGACGCGGCCTGCTGTGCCGGCGTAACGGTGGATACCCACAATGCGGCGCTGGCTACAATGAAAATGTGTCAGATTGCTGTCATCAATGAGTGAAATGCCGGAATACAATGAGAATTCTCAGTGAAGGGAAGAAACGATATGTTTGATGCTAAAAGAGTAAAAGATGAATGTGTCTTATGGATACGGAAATTCTTTGAGGAAAACGGGCCCGGATGCAACGCGGTCTTGGGCATTTCCGGCGGAAAAGACAGCTCGATTGCGGCGGCTCTGTGTGTTGAGGCGTTGGGCGCCGACCGTGTGATCGGGGTGCTTATGCCGCAAGGGGAGCAACATGATATCGATATGGCCTATATGCTTGTGAATCACTTGGGCATCAAGCACTATGTTATCAATATCAAAGATGCTGTGGACGGTGTGCTCAACAGTATTCCGCATGACCTGACGCTTACCGAGCAGGCGAGAACCAACCTGCCTCCGCGCATCAGAATGTCCACTGTATATGCAGTCTCGCAAAGCTGTAACGGCAGAGTGTGCAACACTTGTAACCTTTCTGAGGATTGGGTTGGCTACTCCACGCGATATGGTGATTCCGTCGGTGATTTTAGTCCCATGTCGCATCTTACCGTGACAGAGGTTAAAGAGATTGGCAGACTTTTGAATCTTCCTGCGGCTTTGGTGGACAAGGTGCCGATTGACGGTCTTTGCGGAAAAACAGACGAGGATAATCTGGGGTTCACCTATGCCGAGCTGGATACGTATATCCGTACCGGTGTTATCGAAGATCAGGACAAAAAACAGCGTATTGATACGATGCACAAGAGAAACCTTTTCAAGTTGCAGTTGATGCCGTCTTTTGTGCCGACCAAATAAAAACAGGAGAGTCTCTTTACATCGGAAAATATCGTGTTATAATGTTTTCCAGAGCAACAAAAGGAGAGATGTGTAATGGCGAAGCGTATTTTGTTTCAAGGTGATTCGATAACCGATTG
>JAZSHG010000052.1:0-5915 GCA_045533135.1 Acutalibacteraceae bacterium | reverse complement strand
CGCAGGCGGTCAAAAACATATTACCTACCCTGGGTAACGAGCTGATTGCATTGGTGAAAGAAACCTCGGTGGTCAGCTTCGTGGCGGCGATAGACTTGTACAAGACCTTCACTGAAATCGGTAATAAAACATACGAATACTTAATGCCGTATCTGTTTATGGCGCTTATCTATATTGTGTTGGTTGCCCTAATTTCGTTGGGTGTGAAATGGATGGAAAGGAGCTTGAGGAAGAGTGATAGAAGTCGTTAATTTGACCAAGAGCTTCGGAGACCTGTTGGTGCTCAAAAATATCACGGAAACCATTTATGAGGGTGAGCGCGTGGCGATCATCGGCCCCTCCGGTAGTGGCAAGAGTACCTTTTTGCGCTGTCTTAACTGTATGGAAGACCCTACGAGCGGTTCGGTACTGTTTGAAGGCGTTGACCTGACCGATATGAGTGTGGATATCAACCTGCATCGCCAAAATATCGGCATGGTTTTCCAGCAGTTCAACCTGTTTAACAATAAGACGGTGCTGGAAAACATCACGCTGGCACCCATTGTCACTAAGCGTATGACCAAGGAAGAAGCGGAAGAAAAAGCTCACGAGCTTTTGCGTCGCATCGGCCTGGATGAGTGGGCCAATGCCTATCCGTCGACACTGTCGGGTGGTCAGAAACAACGTGTGGCGATTGTGCGTGCCTTGGCAATGAACCCCAAGGTGATCTTGTTTGATGAGCCGACCAGTGCCCTTGACCCCGAAATGGTGGGCGAGGTGCTGGAGCTGATCCGTCAGTTGGCTGACGAGGGCATGACGATGGTGATCGTCACCCACGAGATGGGCTTTGCACGTGAGGTGGCATCGCGTGTGCTGTTTATGGCCGACGGCCATATTATGGAACAAGGCACCCCTGCACAGGTGTTTGGCGATCCGCAATGCGATCGGCTGAAAGAATTTCTCAGTAAAGTGCTGTAATAAAAATCTCCGCTGTGGTGCACTGCCCAACAGCGGAGATTTTTTTGAAATGTTAAAGTTCGTTCATACATTTTGTGCCAACCGGGTGTATACTATGGTTATAACAAAAGAAAGGAAGCGAGAAAATGCGCGGTTTTTTCTCCCGATTGCTTTATAAATTCGCCTGCTTTATGCAGGGGCGCAACGGAGCGGATAACTTGTATCGGGCATCGTTTGTCGCCTTTTTGATACTGGCGATCATTCGGATATTTGTGCATTGGCCGCCGCTCGCACTGGCCTTGTGGGTATTGTCCGGTGCGTTGGTCTTCTGGATGCTGTTTCGCTGTTTTTCTCGCAATCTTTATGCGCGGCGCCGCGAAAATGAGTGGTGGCTGCGCCTGACACGCCGCGTGCGCGGATGGTGGAAGCTGCTACGCAACCGCTGGCGCGACCGCCGCACACACGTGTTTCGCCGCTGTCCGTTTTGCGATGCCGTGGTGCGATTGCCACGCACCAAAAAAGGCAGGCGCGTGTGCAACTGCCCACGTTGCCGCCGTGATTTCGGGGTGAAGATACGATAAAGAAAAACGCATAGGCGCTGTCGCCTATGCGTTTTTTGTTGGCTTTAGGGGAGCGTGATCACACCGGACGCCGAGAGGTCTTCGATTTTCACCTGCGAATAGGTGGCGTTGAGCGTCCACTGTGCATTGATGGAGAATTCCTTGACACCATCAAGCGCTACCTTCTGCTCGGTGAGCAGTATTTTGTGCCTCACGTTTTCTTGCAGATCAATGGTTTCGGATCGGAAAGGATATTTCTTTCCGTTAATCGTGATCTCGCCCTTGCGTTCACCGATTCCGAGAGCAAAAGATTGCAGGAACACGCGCACATTCAGTTCTTCGGCACCGCTTGCGTTTTTGACCACACCATATTCTACGATCAGCTTGACTTTGTAACCCTCATTGCCGACAAAGGAGCCGCTGGTGCCGCTCACATAGTGGATGGTGGGGGCGCCTGTGGTAAAGCTCGGCTTGGTTGTGGCAGTGCTGGTCGGCACAGTGGGAACAGGAGCGGTAGAGTGTGACGGCGGACGCACATTAATCGTATGCGATGTGGTACCGATATCGTCGTCTTGCTCTGGGGTGGAGCTCATCCATACGATGGTGCCGGCCATCGCGCCGATGCCGATAACCAAAATAGCGACCAACAGAACATAGGCGATGATTCGCCCGATTTTTTTATTTTTCTTTTTGCGTGGAGGCTTGCCGTGACCGTATACTTTGCCGGACTGCCCCAACTGCACATAGGATGCCATATTGTTGATGCCTCCTAAACAGGTTAGTGCCTTTATTGTAACAAAAAGTGTCGAAAAATGCAACTACCTTTCATAGGAAAACTCAAAACATCTCCAATATGCGAAAACGACTGTTAAGCACGGCCCAGTTTTGCGCGAAATAGCGCATGATATTCCAATAGCCGACGCCTGTAAGCGCAAATTGCTGTGCGAGTGAGAGCGAGGCGTCGACGCTACGCGCATCCTCAAACCAGACTTCGTGTATGACGTTGTCTTCGGTATAGCGAAAAAACGGTGCCTGTGCAACGGTGTCGTATTGTATATCGGCACCTTTTTCTCGCGCCAACTCCACAGCGGCTTGGTTGCCGATAGACTGTGCCTGTGATTCGCCGCGTACAAAGGGCAGTTTGAAATCATAGCCGTAGTTGGGGATGCCCATCAGTAGCTTGTCGGGCGGTATCTCGCTGACGGCATAGCGGACCACCTCCTCAACCTTGTTGAGAGGGGCCACCGCCATATTGGGCCCATACGTGTACCCCCACTCGTAGGTCATCAGAAATGCATAGTCGGCGGCACTGCCCAAGGCGGCATAATCGTGCGCCTCATACAAAAGGCCCTTTTGATCGGCAGAGGTTTTGGGTGCCAAGGATACCACCGTGAAATAGCCTGCATCACGCATCCTTTCGGCGGCGGTCTGGACAAAGCGCGCATAGGCTTCGGTGTCTTCCGGCAAAACATATTCAAAGTCAATGTCCAGTCCGCGATATCCCTTGGCAAGCATCACAGCAAGCAGTTGGTCGAGTACGGTCTCCTGTAACGCCGTATCGCGCAAAAGCGCAGACGCCAGCGCGTTGCTGAACATGCCGTCATCGGTTAGGGTAGAGAGCAACAAGACGGGTGCTACCCCATATTCGCGCGCCAAAGCCACCACCGCCTCGTCATCGGGGATGATGAGCTCCCCTGTGGGGGTGAAGCCATAGGTGAACACGGTCAGCCACGTAAGATAGGGGAGTGTACGTCGCAAAACGGTGGTGTCGATGAATGGGTAGGCGTAACCGTTGACGGCCAGCGTGGCGGTGGGGGTGTCGGTATAGCGGATAACCAGCGGTTGCCCCACCGTCAGAGTAGAACCGCCGTCAAGCTGGGGGTTGTTGCGCCACAGCGATTTGACACTGACTCCAAACCGCCGCGCAATGGCGAGCAGTGTATCGCCTGCTTGCACCGTATATGTTTCGGCAGGGATTTGTATCACCAACGCTTGCCCGACAACAGGGGCACTGTCAGGAGACAGGCCATTGTCGCGTGCGAGTTGCTCAACGGTGATACCGTTTTGTGCGGCAATGGCGGCGAGCGTATCGCCTGCCTGTGCTATATAAATTGTCAAAATATCCCTTCCTTTCGGTCAAATTGCTCTATCTTATGTACTATGTCGCCCCAATATGTCTCGAAAGTTCCCGAAAAAAGAAAAATTCCCCATAGGAAAACAGTGTGAGTTGTGTTATAATGGCTCTGTATATGAAAGAAGGTGAGCGGGTGAACCGTTTGATCTATACGGTGCCGCCCGCGTGGGACGGCAAACGGACACAGGAGTTTTTGCGTATTGGGTGCGGTCTTTCCTGGCGGATGGTGGTGCGCTTGCGCAATATGGATGGCGGCATCACCGTTGATGGCGTTGTGCGGCGTACCATTGACCCTGTGCGCGCGGGAGAAACGGTCGTGCTGACGTTGCCGCAGGACACTTTGCGTGTGGAGCCGACCGCCATGCCGATTGCGGTTGCTTTTGAGGATGATATGCTGTTGGTGGTGGATAAGCCGCCCTATTTGGCGGTGCATCCTTCAGCAGGCAGACCCGAGCCAACGCTGGCAAACGGTGTGATGGCCTATTGGCAAGAACGCGGCGAAAACCACAGCTTTCGCCCTGTCAACCGCCTTGACCGCAACACCAGCGGCCTTTTGCTGGCGGCGAAAAATGCGCACATCACCTATGCGCTCACGCGCAAGCCGTACAAAGAATATTTGGCACTTGTTCACGGTGTACTGACGGGCGAGGGGCTCATAGACCAACCTTTGCGCTTGCAAGAGGGCAGTTTTATTGCACGCGAGGTGGGGGCGGGCGGTAAAGAGAGCCGTACCCATTGGCAGGCGCTGGCAAGCGATGGCGAGATCACGCTGGTGCGCCTGTGGCTGGAAACAGGACGCACACACCAGATACGCGTACATATGGCGTGGTTGGGACATCCGCTTTTGGGAGATACCCTCTATGGCTATGAGGATGGCTTATTGCCTCGCCACGGCTTGCACTGTGCGCGCATGTGCTTTACCCACCCACTCACGGGGAAAGAAATAGACCTGAAAAGCCCTCTGCCTGCGGATATGCAGGCGGTTTTGGATGCACGGGGTATCAAGGAGGAGATTTGATGGAAACGATTCGTCTGGTCGATTTGACAGCACGCACTTTTGGGCTGACGCCCGAGGAGGCCAACGGTGTTATTATGGCAGGACGTGTCTTTTGCGGTCACGTGCCTTTGGATAAAGCCGGTATGTCGGTGCCTGCCGATACGGTGCTGACCTTGAAAGAAAAGGCGCGCCGCTATGCCAGCCGCTCGGGATATAAACTGGAAAAAGCATTGACTCGCTGGCAGATAGATCCCAAAGGGCTGACAGCGTGCGATATCGGTGCCAGCAACGGCGGTTTTACCGACTGTATGCTGCAGAATGATGCGGCACATGTGTTTGCGGTGGACGTGGCGTATGGCATATTGGATTGGAAATTGCGCTGTGACGAGCGTGTAACGGTGCTGGAACGCACCAACGCACGCCATTTGACCGTTGAGCAGTTGTCGGACACGCTTTGTGATTTGGTGACGGTGGATGTATCGTTTATTTCGCTGTCAAAAATATATCCTGCCATTGACCGTGTGCTCAAAGCCGATGGCCGAGTGGTCACATTGATCAAGCCGCAGTTTGAGGCGCCAAAAAAAGCTCTGGGCAAAAACGGCACCCTCAAAGATCCGTCCATTTTGCCTGCATTACTCGGCGATCTGTTTGATGCCGCCGCCGCGGTGGGGCTGTATGTCAAAGGCGTGTGCGTGTCGCCCATCCACGGTACCAATGGCAACGTGGAATATTTGGCAGTGTATGACCGAAAGGGTCCTGCTACCGAGGAAGAACGAAATGCCTGGATCGAGGCGGCGCTGGCGGAACGTCCGGACGCCGATACATAAGAGAGGAGAACCCTGTGAAGATAAGAAAGATTTTGAAGTATACCCTGTGGCTGTTGCCACTTTTGGTGGCGGTGGTACTTTATCTGGTGCTACCGCATTTTCCTGACGTGGCGGAATGGGTGTTTGCGCGTGGTATTTTCCGTGTGGTCAACACGGTGCTGACCTACATAACCGGTATACTGCCGTTTTCACTTACAGAGTTGGTGGTGGTGCTGGCTATCCCGGCTTGTATCACCTTGATTGTGCTTCTCATTCGCCGCTTGTGCCGCAAGGAAGGACGCGGTCGGTTTATACGCCGTACCGCGCTGACGCTGGGATGGATTCTCTCCTGTACCGCTCTTTTGTATATGCTCACCCACGGTTGCAACTTTTACCGCTACAGTACCGCCAGGCTGATGGAGATGGACACCGCCACCTGCACACTGGACTATTTGCAGGAGGTAGTGATCGATCTGGCTAAA
>JAZSHG010000182.1:0-6585 GCA_045533135.1 Acutalibacteraceae bacterium | reverse complement strand
TTGTGCTGTTTCGCCTCTGCCGCCACCGCGCAGAGCGCGTGTGGCAGGCGATCAGAAGATATGCATTTCGCTAAATCCCTCAAAAGGCGGTGCTGTTATTGGATGAAAAAATTTTGGTTACCCGCTCCTCATTGCCCCCATTTGAGGAATATGTGGAGGAGATACGCCCTTTGTGGGGATCGCGTTGGCTTACCAATGGGGGCGAAAAGCACCGAGAGCTGGAGGCGGCACTGTGCCACTATCTGCAAGTACCATTTGTGGCGCTTTGCAACAACGGTCATCAGGCGCTGGAATGTATATTGGAAACCTTTGCGCTGGAAGGGGAGGTCATCACCACCCCCTTTACCTTTGTGTCCACCACCAACGCCCTTGTGCGCAAGGGATTAACGCCGGTGTTTTGCGATATCAACGAGCAGGATTTTACCATAGATGTGAATAAGCTGGAGACACTTGTCACCGAAAAAACCTGTGCCATTTTGCCGGTGCACGTCTATGGAAACCTGTGTGATGACAAGGCCATTCGCAGCATAGCCGACAAATACGGGCTAAAGGTTATCTACGACGCCGCCCACACATACGGCGTCAAAAAAGATGGCGTTGCCGCCGCCGCACTTGGCGATGCGGCCATGCTCAGTTTTCACGCCACTAAGGTGTTTCACACCGCAGAGGGTGGCGCGGCAGTATTTCACACACAGGCGGATTATGATGCTTGCAACTGCCTTAAAAATTTTGGCATAGCCCAAACGGGTGAGCTGTTGGGGGCAGGGGGCAACGCCAAAATGAACGAGCTTTCGGCGGCAATGGGGTTGTGCAATCTGCGGCATATCGACGCGGCAATAGCCTCTCGCCGCATAGCGACCGCACGCTACCGCGAGCGATTGCAAGGGATACAGGGTGTGCGGCTACAGAACGCACAGACAGGTGTCGAGAGCAATTATGCGTATTTTCCCATTGTGATCTCACCCGAAATTTTTGGGCGCACCTGTGACGAGGTGATGACTGTGTTGGCGGCGCAGGGGATAGGAGCAAGGCGGTATTTTTATCCTTTGACCAGTACAGCCACCTATTTCGGCGGCACCTATTCTGCCGCAGATACACCGGTGGCGGCCGACATCGCACAGCGTGTGCTCTGCCTGCCGCTTTATGAGGGGTTAGCGACCGAAACGGTTGACCGCATTTGTGATATCATAGTAGATTTTGCGAGGTGACAGCGATGAACGTGGGACTGATTATTGCAGGCGGTGTCGGCGCACGTATGCAACAGGATATTCCCAAGCAGTTTTTGACGGTGGAGGAACGACCGGTTATTGTATATACGCTGGAAGCTTTTCAACGCCATTCGGATATAGATGCCATCGCCGTGGTGTGTGTGGAAGGATGGGAACAGGTGCTGTGGGCGTATGCCAATCAGTTTAACATCACCAAATTAAAGCACGTCATCGCAGGCGGTGAAAACGGTCAGGCATCTATCCGCAACGGTGTATTTGAACTGGAAAAGCATTACGCGTCGGATGATATCGTGCTCATTCACGATGCCATCCGTCCGCTGGTATCGCAGGAGATCATCTCGGATTGCATTGTCAAAACCGGAGTGTATGGCTGTGCGATCGCGGTGATCCCCTGTGCAGAGGCGATGACGGTGACGACAGACGGACAGGCCTCCGATCAAAGCTATCCGCGCGATAAACTCAAACGCACCCAAACGCCGCAAGGCTTTCGGCTCGGCAAAATTGCCGACCTTCACCGCCGCGCACTGGCGGCAGGTATCACCAACTCGGTAGCTTCGGTCACGCTGATGATTGAAATGGGCGAAACGGTGCATTTTTCTGCCGGTTCCGAAAAGAATATCAAATTGACGACGGTGGAGGATATCGATATTTTCAAGGCGTTGCTCGCTGTGCGCCGCTCGGACTGGATCAAGTGAGGAGGAACCCCCATGCATAATTGCCCTCTCTACAAAACGGATGTGCAAACAGCACTGCAAAGCACGCCGCGACTTTCTACATTGTGCGGCAAACGCGTGATGGTGGTTGGCGCGGCAGGACTTATCGGTTCGTTCTTAGTGGATATGCTGTTGGCATTCAACTGCGCGGCACAGGAAGCCGTGCATATTATAGCGGTTGATCGCGATGCAGAACGGCTGGAAAGGCGCTTTGGTCACACCGCCTCTGCGCATCTTTCGTTGGTCGCGCAGGACATTTGCACACCACTGACAACGACGATGGCGGCTGACTTTGTCATCCACGCGGCATCCAACGCCTATCCTGCCGCCTTTGCGGCAGATCCTGTGGGCACCGTGATGAGCAACATCCTCGGCACCTATCACCTGCTTGATTTTGCCCAAAAAAGCGGTGCGAAACGGTTTTTGTTTGTGTCCTCCGGTGAGGTCTATGGGCAGGGGACACCATCTGCCGATGGCTTTGTCGAAACCGACAGCGGCTATGTTGATTCAATGGCGGTGCGATCGTGTTATCCTTCATCCAAGCGTGCGGCAGAAACGCTTTGCGTATCTTTCGCACAACAATATGGGCTCGACACAGTGGTCGTGCGTCCCTGTCACACCTATGGCCCTAATGCTACTGCGCAGGACAACCGTGCCAATGTGCAGTTTGTCAACAAAGCCATTTTGGGCGAGAATATTGTGATGACCAGTCGCGGCACACAACAGCGCTCTTACTGCTATATTGCAGACTGCGCATCTGCCATACTGACGGTATTGCTGGGCGGCAAAAGCGGTGAGGCGTATAATATCGCCAACCCCACAGCCAAAGCGACGGTGGCGGAATTTGCCCAAACGGTGGCAAAGGAAGCAGGCGTGCAGGTGCTTTTTAAAGAAGCCGATATCACCGAAAAGGCACAGCAGACAGTGATTTCCTATGCGGTGCTATCCGCTCAAAAGCTTTGTGCGCTGGGATGGCAGGGACGGTATACCGTGGAAGAAGGCATCCGCCAAACGCTGAGCATTTTACGGAAAACAGAGGGATAGGGGAAACAAAAGGTTTATGCATAAAACACAGGAGCTTTGCTATGCGACCGCCGGCGAAGAGACCGCCAAGCGTGCCGCCGAAAATGATGGCTGTGCGGTGACGGTTTGCTGTATCACCTACAAGCACGAAAACTATATCCGCGAGGCACTGGACAGCTTTCTTATGCAAAAAACCACCTTTAAGTTTCGGGTGTTTGTGGGCGAGGACGGTGGGCCTGACGGTACGGCGGATATTGTCAGAGAATATGCGGCCAAATATCCCGACATCATCATCCCCTTTATTCGTGAGAAAAATATGGGTGCACAGCGCAATCTTATCGACCTGTGCCGCCGCGCGGACAGTCCGTATATTGCCTTTTGTGAAGGCGATGACTATTGGGTGGATCCCTATAAACTGCAAAAGCAGTATGATTATATGCAACAGCATCCCACGGCGCGTGTGTGCTTTACGCAGGCTGAGATCAACGCGCCTCCGGATTGGTTTTTGCGCGACTGGTTCAAGGCAGACAAGGAAGGCCGATTGGTATTTCCCGATTGTGAGCCATTTTACAAGCCCAAAAAGCGCCCACTGACCGCCAAGGATTGCGTGTGGGTGTTTCCTGCCCACACCGCTACCGTCTTTTATCGGTGGAATTATGATGTGGATATCCCGGAATGGTATTACAGTGGCATTATCGGTGACCACCCACTGTTTTTGATGCAGTTGGGGGAGGGAGAGGCGCATCTGCTTCCCACAGTAACGGCGGTATATCGCCGCAGTGAGGTGGGGGTGTATATGAGCAAGAATATGGATGAGCATTTTCTCAAAACCCGTATCGACCACATCCGCTGGATGTCGGGCATGCTTTCTTGGTATCGCGCACATCTCGAAAAATATCCCCGTCTGGCATTGGAAAACCGCATCAAGTTGGAAACCGCCAATTATCTGCGCACCGCACTGAAAAGGGACGATCACGAGGCGGTGCAACGGCTTTTCGAGTTGTATCCGCAAGCAACGGCGCTTTCTCTCAAAGCCTATCTTGCGTTTTACAGCGATGCGCGCGCGATCACGCATACCTGTGGCTGGCGAGGGTACCAGCTAATCGTCCACCATCGCATCTACCGCCAGATATTGCGCCCTGTTGCCGGTTGTCTCAAAGGGGTGCACGCCTGCAAGGTCGGCTGTATCAAAGCGGCACGCGGCTGTTTACACGTGTGGCGCCATGTGGCCGCCTGGGTGTGTTACTGGAGCTACAGCATTTTGCCAAAACGCAAAAAATTGTGGGTTATCACAGGATTTCGTGGCAAAGCCTATATGGACAACGCCAAGTACTTTTATGAGTACGTGGTCGAAAATCATCCCGACATTGAGCTGTGGTGGCTGACAAGAGACCGTGCGGTTTATGAGAAATTGCAACAGCAACAAAAGCCTGTGCTTTTGAGCGGCAGTCGCAAGGCGCGCCAAACCTTTTCCCGTGCCGCGGTGGCCATCACCGATCACAACGTGATGTCAGATTTTTCTCCCACAGACGGTTTTAATTATCGCACAAAAGTGGTACAATTATGGCATGGCGTCGGTTTTAAATCTATGGGAGACGGCAAAACGGTCAAAACAGTGCAAGAGCGCGGTGTGCGATACAGCACGGATATTTTGCCGCAACGAGATGACGGTTGGCTAAAACGGCTATATAAACGCGTCAAATTCTTCTTTGTCGCCCCCTTTCGCGAGCTGTTTGAGCGGTATTTTTTGCTGGTGTGTCCGGGGCAAGAACGCGTGGATATGATCGGTAAGGTGTGGAACATCCCCCAAAGCGCCTATTTTTTGGCAGGGCATCCGCGCAACGCGCTGATCTATCAGATGAAGCCGGACAATGAAAACCCCAAGGTGATGTATGCGCCGACCTTTCGCTATGATTCTGTCAGAGAAAATGCCTTGATAGATACGTTGCTGGCCCATCTTCCACAGGTGCAGGCAACAATGGAAGCGATAAACGGCACATTTGTTATCCGTTTGCATCCCCACACCTGGCGCAATTACCAAAGAAAGCTCCGCCACACGATCGTGGCATATCCGCGTGTGGTGTTGGATACAGAAAAGGACATCTACACAACCCTTGGGACGTACAGCATGGTCATCACAGATTATTCATCCATTTCATTGGATTTTGCGATGCTTGACCGCCCGACGATCTATTTTTGTCCCGACATTGTGTGGTTTCGGGAAAAGCAGGCGGGCTTCAACCTCGATTTTGAACACGCCGTTCCCGGCCCACTGGTGGATACGTGGGAGGCGGTGCTCAAACAGGTGCGGCGGTATCATAAAGAGCCGTCGGCAGATGCGGCGTTGCGCCGTAACCGTTGCCGCTACTTCTTCGACAGCGCGGCCAACGGCCCGGATAACTCCGCCCGTATCACGGCGGAGATCAAACGGCGTTTGGATATATGATGAGAGGATAATGATGAAACAAATCCGCATTATGGTGTTTCCGTGTGGCTCAGAGGTTGGTTTGGAGCTGCATCGGGCGCTGAAAGATATTCGCTTTATTGACCTTTGGGGCGCCTCCAGTGTTGACGACCACGGGCGATGGGTGTATAAACAGTATATTGGGGATATACCGTTTGCCACCGATCCTGCCTGCTTGGAAACACTCAATCGATATATCGATGAAAAGCATATCGATTTCATTTTCCCTGCACTGGATAGTGTGATGGCCCTGCTCAGCCGCCACCGCGACCGCTTGCATGCCCCCCTACTCACAAGCGCCGATGAAACGGTGCAGATATGCCGCGACAAGGCGCGCACCTATTCCTGCCTTGCGGGCTGTGGTTTCTTGCCGCGTGTTTTCGCATCGCCTGACGAAGTGACACAATTTCCCGTTATCATCAAGCCTGCCGAGTCGCAAGGGGCACAAGGGTTTATGGTGCTGGAAAATGCGGCACAACTGCAATATGAACTAAAAAACCGTACCGCCGCACAGGTGGTGTGTGAATACCTCGACGGTGAGGAATATACCGTCGACTGCTTTACCGACCGCCACGGCGCGTTGCGCTATGTGGCGTGTCGCACCCGACAGCGTGTCAAAAGCGGTATCAGTGTTCATTCCGTGCTGTTGCCGCCAGATGACCGTGTGCGAGAGATCGCCGCGGAGTTAAACCCCCGCCTTGCCTTTCGCGGCGTGTGGTTTTTTCAGCTTAAAAAAGGCGCAAAAGGTGATTATCGTCTTTTGGAATGTGCCACACGTGTGGCAGGGGCTATGTGTGTGGAACGCGCGGCAGGAGTCAATCTGCCGCTACTCACCGTATTTGATGCGCTGGATATGGATGTGGAGATTTTTGCACAGACCGACCGCGTAGAGGTGGATCGCGCGCTGTACAATGTGTTTTGCGTGGGTGTGGACTTTGATGAGGTGTATTTGGATTTCGATGACACCGTCATCGTACACGACCGCGTAAACTTTACCGTTTTGCGGTTTATATATCAGTGTGTGGAAAAGCATATCCCCATCACCCTGCTCACCCGACACGAAACGGATGTTTTGGATGATCTTGCCGCCTATCATATTGCGCCAACGCTGTTTGACCGCATCATTTGTCTGCCGCGCAGTGCGCGCAAGATCGAC
>JAZSHG010000204.1:0-4752 GCA_045533135.1 Acutalibacteraceae bacterium | reverse complement strand
ATTTATGGCAGTGCGCTGATAGCCTTGTACACGATGTCCAGCATATACCACGGTATGCACCACGGCACGGCTAAAAAAGTGATGCAAGTGATGGATCATTGTACCATTTACTTCCTCATTGCAGGAACCTACACCCCCATTT
Organism: Acutalibacteraceae bacterium; assembly: GCA_045533135.1. GTDB lineage: Bacteria > Bacillota > Clostridia > Oscillospirales > Acutalibacteraceae > HGM12789. Next base: position 4,610 of record JAZSHG010000204.1, on the reverse strand, counting down.
TGCTCTGCTCCATACGGTTGATTTCTCCCGCTTGGTCGTGGGTGCTGTTTGGCGTTGTGTGGGGCTTGGCGGCATTGGCCATCACGTTGACGGCTATTGATTTGAAAAAATATGCCGCATTTTCTATGGTTTGCTACATCGGCATGGGTTGGTGTATTGTGATGGCCGGCAAGGTGACATTACAGGCGATACCGACCGGTGGATTGTGGTATCTGTTGGCAGGCGGTATTGCCTATACCGTCGGTGCGATACTTTACGGGGTGGGCAAAAAATTCCCACCGATGCACGGCGTGTTTCATCTATTTGTGGTGTTGGGTAGTGCCCTGCACGCTATATGTGTGTATTTTTATGTCTTGTGAAGCACGCCAATATCTACAATGCTATTAAAAACACGGTCATTGTAGGGTTACTCCCCACAGTGACCGTGTTTTGCTTTTCTAAGATCAGCGGTTTTGCCAGTATTTGCGGTCAAGACTGCGATATTGCACCGCCTCTGCCACGTGGTTGGCATCGATGGTGTCGCAGTTGTCGAGATCGGCGATGGTACGTGACACTTTGAGCAGGCGGTCATAGGCGCGTGCCGAGAGGCCCATGCGGTCAAAGGCGTTTTTGAGCAATGCCGAAGCGGCATCGGTGAGCGGACAAAACTCTTTGAGCTTACCGGCAGGAATGTGGGCATTGCTAACAACGCCGCTATCCGCAAACCGCTCCCACTGACGCTTGCGTGCCGCGTTGACGCGCTCACGAATGGTGGCGGAGCTTTCCGCAGGCGCTTTGGCCGACAACTGCTCAAATTCCACGGGTGGCACTTCAATGTGCAGGTCAATGCGATCAAGCAGTGGCCCCGACACGCGCGCCAGATATTGCCTTGAAGCGGCAGGTGAGCAGGTGCAGGTGCGTGTGGGATGCCCGAAAAATCCGCAAGGGCAAGGGTTCATAGCCGCCACCAGCATGACGGCACAAGGGTAGCGCAGGGAGGCATTAACGCGAGAAATGGTCACCTCGCCGTCCTCCAGCGGCTGGCGCAAGCTTTCCATGGATTGACGTGAAAATTCGGGTAGCTCGTCCAAAAAGAGCACACCGTTATGCGCCAAAGAAACTTCACCCGGGCGTGGGAAAGAGCCGCCGCCCGTGAGACCTGCGAGAGAAATATTGTGGTGGGGCGAGCGGAAAGGACGGTGGCGCAAAAGGCCGCTGCCGCCGGCCAACACGCCTGCTACCGAGTGGATCTTTGTCACCTCGAGCGCTTCTTCACGTGACAGATCCGGCAGAATAGAGGGCAACCGTTTAGCCAGCATACTTTTGCCCGAACCGGGTGGCCCAATCAACAAAATATTGTGTGCACCGGCCGCCGCCACTTCCATGGCACGCCGTGCGGCGGTCTGGCCCATCACATCGGCAAAATCGGGCAGATGTTGCGCCGCGACACTATCCCACTCAGGTGCCGTGGCAGGGGAGAGGGGTTCTTGCCCTGCCAGGTGCTTGAGCAGTTGCATAATATGCGAAACGGGATATACGGTGATGCCATCGACGACAGCGCCTTCGACGGCGTTGTCGGCAGGCACAAAGGCGTGCTTGATGCCGCTTTGGCGAGCGGCGATCACCATCGGCAGTACGCCGCGCACAGGACGCAGACCGCCATCGAGCGATAACTCACCCAAAAAGGCGCAATCGTTCACTTTGGCTTTGAGCTGGCCGCTGGCAAGCAGTAATGCTACCAAAAGCGGCAGGTCATAGACCGAGCCCTCTTTTTTGACATCGGCAGGGGCCAGGTTGACCGTGATACGGCTTACTGGATAGGTGAAGCCGTTGTTTTTGAGCGCCGCACGCACGCGATCGCGCGCCTCCTTAACAGCTGTGCCGGGCAATCCCACCACATCAAAGCCGGGCAATCCTTGCGACAGGTCGGCCTCGACGGTGACGGCAAAGCCATCTATCCCCAAAACCCCCATACTATTCACACGGGCAAACACGGCAACCCCTCCTTTTTTAACAAATGTGCGATATCTATCAGTATACGGCATTTTTCGGCACTGTGCAAGGGGAAAAGCGGCACAAAGCGAGATTTTTCGAGCTTGTCAAAAAAGTTGTTCTTTGCACCCGAAAAAAGCCTCGAAACCTGCAAAAAACTCTTGTACAATGGATTGGTTTGTGGTAGAATGACTTGTATGTGTTCATTTGTAGGAAAGGATGCTACGCACTATGGCTAACAAAGAATTGGCAAAACAATATGAACCCCGTGAGGTGGAAGAACGCATCTATGCCTTTTGGCAGGATAACGGCTATTTTCACGCGAAGGTAAGCGATAAGAAGCCGTACACCATCGTAATGCCCCCTCCGAATATTACCGGCCAGCTGCATATGGGACATGCGCTGGACAATACATTGCAGGATATTCTCATCCGCTGGCGCCGTATGCAGGGCTATGAGGCCCTGTGGCTGCCCGGCACCGACCACGCCTCTATCGCTACGGAGGCGAAGGTGGTCGAACAGATCAAAAAAGAAGGCCTGTCCAAGGAAAGCCTCGGCCGCGAAGCGTTTTTGGAGCGTGTGTGGCAGTGGAAAAAGACCTATGGTGACCGTATCACCACCCAGTTGCGCAAAATGGGCTCCTCCTGTGACTGGGAGCGTGAACGCTTCACCATGGACGAGGGTTGCTCCAAAGCGGTGCGCGAGGTGTTCGTGCGCCTGTATGAGCAGGGCCTTATCTATCGCGGTGAGCGCATCATCAACTGGTGCCCCCACTGCTTGACCTCTATCTCGGATGCCGAGGTGGAGTTTGAAGAGAAGGACGGCTTCTTCTATCACCTGCGTTATCCCATTGTGGGTACCGACCGCTATTTGGAGCTGGCGACCACCCGCCCCGAAACGATGCTGGGTGATACCGCTGTGGCGGTGCATCCCGATGACGAGCGCTATGCCGATCTGGTGGGCAAAACGCTGATGTTGCCGCTGGTGGAGCGCGAGATTCCCATTGTGGCGGATACGTATGTCGAGATGGATTTTGGTACAGGCGTGGTGAAGATCACCCCTGCACACGACCCCAACGACTTCGAGGTGGGCTTGCGCCACAACCTGCCTGTGCTGACCGTTACCACCGACGACGGCCATATGAACGAAAATGCAGGCAAATATGCCGGCATGACCATTGCCGAATGCCGCAAGGCGATCGTTGCCGACTTGGAAGAAAAAGGCTTCCTCGTGAAGGTGGAGCCGCTTAAACACAATGTCGGCACCTGCTACCGTTGCCATACGGTGATCGAGCCGCGCGTGTCTCTCCAGTGGTTTGTGAAGATGCAACCTCTCGCCACCCCTGCCATCGATGCGGTAAAAACGGGCGAGACCAAGTTTGTGCCCGAGCGTTTTGAAAAGATCTATTTCCACTGGTTGGAAAATATCCGCGACTGGTGTATTTCCCGTCAGTTGTGGTGGGGCCACCGCATTCCGGCGTGGTATTGCCCCGATTGCGGTGAGCTGATCGTCAGCCGCGAAGATCCTACCGCTTGCCCGAAATGCGGCTCAACTGCCATCAAGCAGGATGAGGATACCCTCGACACCTGGTTCTCGTCAGCGCTATGGCCCTTCTCGACTTTGGGCTGGCCCGAAAAGACCCCCGAACTGGAAAAATTCTATCCCACCAGCACGCTGGTCACCGGCTACGACATCATCTTCTTCTGGGTGGTGCGTATGATGTTCTCCGGTGTGGCGCACATGGGACAGGTGCCCTTCAAAAACGTGTTTATCCATGGCATCGTGCGTGACTCCAAGGGCCGCAAGATGTCCAAATCTCTCGGCAACGGTATCGATCCGCTGGAGGTCATCGACCAATACGGCGCGGATGCTCTGCGCTTTATGCTCGCCACGGGCAACAGCCCCGGCAACGATATGCGTTTCATCGAGGAAAAGGTGGAATCCTCTCGCAACTTCGCGAACAAGCTGTGGAATGCCGCGCGCTTTATCCTGATGAACATGGAAGGCTGCGATATCACCCCCACTCTACCCGATACGCTGACGCTTGAGGACAAGTGGATCGTGTCCAAGTGCAACACGCTTGTCAAGGAAGTCACCGAAAACCTTGAAAAGTTCGAGCTGGGCATTGCGGTGCAGAAGCTTTATGATTTCATTTGGGACAACTTCTGTGACTGGTTTATTGAGCTGTGCAAAACCCGCCTGCAAAGTGAACAGGCAGAAAATGCCTGCCGTGTGCTGGTGGTTGTGATGACCGATATGCTCAAGCTCCTGCATCCCTTTATGCCCTTCGTCACCGAAGAGATCTGGCAGTCGTTGCCCCACGACGGCGACACGCTGATGTGCGCCGATTGGCCGCAATATACCGATGCACTCGATTTCCCCAACGAGGAAAAAGAGATGGAGCGCATTATGGAAGTCATCCGCGGTATTCGCAATCGCCGTGCCGAAATGAACGTGCCGCCTTCCCGCAAGGCGGAGGTGTTCGTGGAGACCGCGTTTGTTGATACCTTCGGCAAGAGCGAGGCATTCCTGCAAAAGCTGGCGTTTGCCTCTGCCGTGCAGGTGGGCGAAAGCTTCGATATCCCCGGTGCTGTGAGCATTGTCACCCCCGATGCTACCGTTAAGATTCCGCTTGACGA
>JAZSHG010000108.1:0-3054 GCA_045533135.1 Acutalibacteraceae bacterium | reverse complement strand
TGTTATTCCTCCGCTTGCGGCGCATCCGCAGGAGCCTCTGCAGGCTCGGCCGCATCCACAGGCTCAGCCGCTTCCACGGGCTCGGCCGCATCCACGGGCTCGGTCGCTTCCACGGGCTCGGCCGTTTCCACAGGCTCAGCCGCATCCACAGGCTCGGCCGCATCCACAGGCGCGGCGTTTTCAGCCAAAGCCGCCAGCGGCACAGGGGCCTTTTTGGCGGCGCTGTCGATATAGCGGCGCAACCACATAAGGAGCAACAGGATCACCAGGCACACACCGCTGATGAGCAAGCCGGTAAAGAAGTGGGAGGGGACGTACATCAAGGACACCTCGTGCTTGCCGGCGGCTACATCAAAGCCGACAAAGCCATTGCCGATGGCAAAGGTCTCCACGCGCTTGCCGTCCACCAGCACCACCCAGTTTTCATCATAGACGATGGAGGTCATCACACAACCGTCCTTCTGCGCGGTGAGGGTGCCCTCAATATGGGAATCGTCAAAGGAGCTGATCTGCAGACCGGTCTGTTGCAGGGTGGCGTTGGTGCCAAGGAACATTTCCTCGTCCATACGTGCCACGTAGAGGTTGCCGGTCACCGTACCGTCACAGTTGATGGTAAAGGACACGGAATCGCCCTCGTAGAGATAGCCGGCATTGATAATATACGGCTCATAGGGCGTCACAGACCAGCTTCCGCCCATATCGGTGGATACGTTGATAGAGGAGGCCGCGCGGCAATCGGCGTAGATATAATACTGACCGGCGCGCTCAACGGTAGCGGTGTACGTGCAGTAGCCGCCGTCGTTGATCTGGAAGCTGGAAATGCCGTTGACATAGCCGTCGCCCTCGGAGAACAACTGCAAGCAATCAAACAGCGAGGAGCTCGAGCGGTTGCCGCCAATGGCGCGATAGAGGTCGTTGATGGTGCCAAACGGATCGTAATAGCTGTAATAGAAATCGCGCAACGTATCCTCGGCGGCAAAGGCCATCGGTAGAGCCGCGAGGTTTTCATAGATATACAGCTTTTTGGTGTTGGTAAAGCCCTCCTCGCTCGTGCGCTCCGCCGTAACGGTATCTTTGAGCACCAGATGAGGCATATCGAAAACTTCGTTTTCGAAAATCACGTAGCGCACACCCAAAAGCGAGTCGGTGGCAGGAGAGAAATCGCGGTAGAGATAGCTGTTGACGCCGTTGATGGCATAGCCCATGGCACCCATTAGGCGCGTCGGCTCATAGGCATTGCTCGACGCAAAGGTGGTGATGCCCTTGTAGTGATACAGTGCCGTGTCCACGCAGGTGCGGCGCGGCAGGAACTCCAAGCGGAAGAACTCACCGGGATGCTCCGTCTCGCCCAGCTCCTGTGCGCGCTTGACCGCCATCTTGTAGGCGTCGGTCTCCACGTTGTCCACGTAGTTTTCGTGTGCGGTGAAATATTCGTTTTCGTTGAGCTTTTCAAAGGTGTTTCCGGCGCCCAGCGTCATTTCAGCCGTAACGATCAACAGCAAAAGCGCCAAGCCGCCGCGCAACACCAGCTTTTTGCGGCGGATCGCCAGCAAAACGGCGGTGTAAACCACCACCAAGGCCAGGCTGATATAAACAGCGGCAAAGGGCAGATCGCCGGCCTTTTCGGCACCGGTCAGCGCCTCGACAGCATTCAGGCGCTCCAGCACCAAAATGAGCAGTCCGGCACCCGTGGCGGAGAACAAGAGCTGCCGCGGCTTGATATCAGACAGATGGGTGATCGCCTCATACGCCATCAAGATCAGCACAAAGGAGATGACAAAGGAGAAGCGATAGGGCAGGTCGTTGGGGGCGTGCAGACCGTGCCAAACCAGATCGGGGATGTTGAGCGGCGCAGACAGCGTCACCGCCGCCAAAAGGCCGCCCATCGCCGCACGGCGGCGCAACGGAATTGCGCCGGTGGTCAGATACACCGGCACCAAAACGACAGCCAGTATGCCGCAATAGATGTTGGGCAGGTTGCCCGACCGAATGGTGGGGACAGTGCCGAACAGGAGCTGTTCAAACATACCCAGGGTGGGGAAGGTGGCAGAAAGCTGTTCGGGCAACGCGCCGCCTGCCGCCGAGGTGGTGGAAAGGGAAAGGTAGACGGGTACAATGAGGAATGCCGCCAAACCGCCTGCCAAAAGCGAGCCGATACCAAACCGCACCGCACTGCGGCTCAGTGCGCCGGCGGCGTGGCGTTGCCGCCCCAGGTAGAAGAAATAGTACAGCACCAAGAAGATGCAGACCATAAAGCCGATGTAGTAGTTGGCATACAGGGTGTAGGCCAAAGTCAGCACGTACATGCCATAGCGGCCTTGGCGCACCAACCGCTCAAAGCCGATGATGACCAGCGGCAACATCATCAGGCAGTCCAGCCACATGATGTTCCACGAATAGGCCAGGAAATACATCATCAGCGAATACATCACGCCGCCGATAAGCACCGTAAAGTCGCGGCGGCGGAACAGGTATTGCAGCAGTGCCGCCATAAATGCCGCCGACAGTGCGTTTTTGAGGAGGGTGATCACCAAAATACCCTCGCAAAGCAGATGCTCGGGGAACAGCATCAACAGCAGATTAAAGGGGCTGGCGAGATAATAGCCGAAAAGCGGCAAGAAGCCGGTGCCAAGACCCACCTCAAAATCATAAAAGCCAAGGTCAAAGGACAACAGCTTGTCACGTAGTTGCGAGAGCAAGGGGGCATATTGGTGGTGCATATCCACGATCATGCCGGTGCGTGTGCCGGCAGGCCACATGCCAAGCTGGGTATAAGCGGTGACCATACACATAAGTCCCAAAAGGCCGGCCATAAGGGGGAAGAACCACACAGGGCGCTCACGCTTTTGGTCGTCATCGGTGGTCATCTGGTGGTATACAAAGAAGCCTAAACCGCCCAGCAAAATGCCGATCTCAAGGGGAAACAGCACGCTTTTGAGCGTCAGCTCTTCCTCTACCGCTTCTTCTCCACCGGAAAACACCATCACGAACAGCACCGCCAAAGCGAGCAACAGTACCGTCCAAAACACAGCGCGCATCACGCGCTCAGAGGTT
>JAZSHG010000240.1:0-3598 GCA_045533135.1 Acutalibacteraceae bacterium | reverse complement strand
TACCAGCAGATCGGCATGCATCTCAATAGCCACCGTCGCCGCCAGCGTGTCGTTGTCACCGATGGTGATTTCTTCGGTGGCAACGGTGTCGTTTTCATTAATAATCGGCAACACACCCAGCTCCAACAAGCGGAACAGTGTGTTGCGGATATTTTGACGGCGCTCCTCATCGGCGATATCGCTACGCGTCATCAGCACCTGAGCGACGGTATGGCGATAGTCGGAAAAGAGTTTGTCATAGGTATACATCAGTTCGCACTGTCCCACAGCGGCAGCCGCCTGCTTGGTGGCCATATCCTGCGGACGCTCTTTGAGCGAGAGCTTGCCGACACCCATACCAATGGCGCCGGAGGACACCAGTGCCAGCTCGTGTCCTGCATTTTTGAGGTCGCTGAGCACCTTGCACAGCTGTTCCACCCGTCGGATATGCAAAAGACCGGTGGGATGGGCAAGGGTTGAGGTGCCCACCTTCACAACGATACGCATAAAGCGCACCTCCTTAAGGGTTCTGAGTCAAAAGCGGCGATTATTTGCCGGGCTTGAAGCCGTCTTTGAGCGAGACGGAGCGGTTAAAGACCAAGTGGTCGGGACGGCTGTCGCGACTGTCCACACAGAAATAGCCCAAACGCATAAACTGATAGGACATCGGCGCGGTCGCATCCGCCAGCGCGGCTTCGACCTTACAGCCGGTGAGTTCTTCCAGGGAATCAGGGTTGAGACAAGAAAGGAAGTCCTTGTCGGCCGCATCGGGATCGGGATCGGTAAACAAACTGCTGTACAAGCGCACGGTAGCGTCCACTGCCGTGTTGGCGTCCACCCAATGGATCGTACCCTTGACCTTGCGTCCGTCGGGGGTATTGCCGCCGCGCGTTTCGGGGTCATAGGTCGCGAGGATTTCGGTCACATTGCCGTTTTCATCCTTGACGCAACCGGTACAACGCACCACGTAAGCGGATTTGAGACGCACCTCATTGCCGGGGAACAGACGGAAATAGCCTTTGACAGGCTCTTCCATAAAGACATCTGCCTCCACATACAAATTGCGCGAGAAAGGCACGGGGTGGGTACCGCTGTTCTCCTGTGCGGGGTTGTTTTCGGTTTCAAAGATCTCGCTCTTGCCCTCATCATAGTTGGTGATGGTGAGCTTCACCGGGTGCAGTACTGCCAAAGCGCGGCGCGCATTAAGGTTGAGATCCTCGCGCAGGCAATGCTCCAAAAGTGCCACTTCCACCGTGTTGGGCACCTTTGCCACACCGATACGGTCAATAAAGTTGCGCACAGAGGCAGGGGTATAGCCACGGCGGCGCAAGCCCGACAGCGTGGGCATACGGGGATCGTCCCAGCCGCTCACATAGCCATCCTCCACCAGCTTGCGCAGCTTGCGCTTGGACAGCACGGTGTAGTTGATACCCAAGCGGGCAAACTCGATCTGACGCGGATTGGCGTCCAAATCCACATTGTCACGTACCCAGTTGTACAGCGGACGGTGATTTTCAAATTCCAGCGAGCAGAGGGAATGGGTGATTCCCTCCATCATATCCTCGATGGGGTGAGCGTAGTCATACATCGGATAGATACACCACTTGTCCCCTTGGCGATGGTGCGGTTTGTGGTTGATACGGTAGATCACAGGATCGCGCATATTGAAGTTGCCGCTTTCGAGGTCGATCTTCGCACGCAAGGTCATGGCACCGTCTTCAAACTCACCGGCACGCATACGGGTGAACAGGTCGAGGCTCTCCTCAACAGGGCGGTCACGATAGGGGCTGACCGCAGGGTGTGTCAGATCGCCACGATTCGCCTGCACCTCTTCGGGTGTCAGTTCACAGACATACGCCAGGCCTTTTTTGATCAGACCGACCGCCAGCTCATACATTTTCTCAAAATAGTCAGACGCATAGAAGAACCGATCTCCCCAATCAAAGCCCATCCAATGGATATCCTCTTTGATGGCACGGACATATTCGTCGTCCTCTTTGGCAGGGTTGGTATCGTCCATACGCAGGTTGCACATGCCGTTATACTTTTCGGCCGTACCAAAATCGATGCACATCGCCTTTACGTGACCGATATGCAAATAGCCGTTAGGCTCGGGAGGGAAACGGGTATGCACGGTCTGTCCATAGCAACGACCGCCCTCTGCCAGCTCTTCGTCAATAATCTCGTGAATAAAATTGCCTGCCGCCTCGGCGGCTTTGATCTCTTCTGCCATTGTGATTCCCTCTCTTATTTCAGTTTCGCCAAAGCGGCATCCAGCCGCGCGATCACGCGCTCCTTGCCCAGCAGCTTGAGAATACTGCACAGGTCGGGCGTATTGCGGCGACCGGTCACCGCCAAGCGAATGACGGTGCTAACATCACCGGCGTGGCCTTTCCAGCCGGTGGGATCTTTTTTATATTCTTTCGTCTCGGCGCAGAAGCCCAAAGCAGGACTCATCGCCTTGATAGCGTCAAACCACGCTTGCTTGTCCGCGCTGGGATCATATACCGCTTTATAGGCTTCCAGTACCGCCGCCGCATCCGCCGTTGCGATGTTTTCGGGCAACTCCCAGTTGCCGTCAAAGCATTCGTCAAAGAAGTAAGCGGCAAATGCGGGCGCATCGCTCCATTTAGCAATATCCTTACGCGGCTTGGGGTTGTCGCGGTCGATGGCAAAGATGCCTTCTGTGTAGGCGGCATCGCGTGCAAGCAACGCATAAAACGCCTCGTCATGCGCTTTTGCCCACGCTGTCACCGCGGTGGCCACTTCGTTTGCCGTCATCGTGGAGATAACGTTTTTGCTCACGTCATTTAACTTGTTCATATCAAAAAGCGCGCCCGAAGGAGACATCTTTTTGAGATTGAAGGGGAACTCCGCAAGAGGCGCTTTCGGGTTGGCGCGACGCCAATCCTCGAAGTTGGAGTTGATAAGCGTCAGCAGATATTCCTGTACCGCCGCCGCAGGATAACCCTCATCGGAGAAATACGTCACTGCCGCTTCGGGATCTTTGCGCTTGGAAAGCTTGCGTTTGCCGCCGTTATCTTCCTTCATCACCGCCGCCGTATGGGCGTATTTGGGCGGTTTAAAGCCGCAGGCGCGGAATAGCTGTAGGTGAATGGGTGCGCTGGCGATCCACTCATCGCCGCGGATGACGTGAGTGACACGCATCAGGTGATCGTCCACCACATGTGCGAAATGGTAGGTGGGGATGCCGTCGGTTTTGAGCAGTACCACGTCCTGCACGTTTTCCTGCATCTCAATTTTGCCGCGGATCATATCGTCAAAGCTGCATTTGCGGTCTTCTTGTCCCTCCGAACGGAAGCGCAGGACATAGGGCAGTCCTGCCTTGATCTTTTCGGAAGCCTCGACAATAGACAGGTTGCGACAGCTTGCCCAGTCGTGGTAATATCCTTTATTGACACCGGCCTCTTCTTGGCGCTGTCGCAAAGCGTCCAGCTCCTCGGCGGTGCAAAAGCAGGGGTACGCCATGCCCTGGCGCACAAGCTCTTTGGCGAAGCATTGGTAGATCGCCGCGCGCTTGCTTTGGGTATAGGGGCCGTAGGCGCCTTTTTCGCAGTCAGCACCCATCACACCCTCATCGGGCATAACGTCAAAGGCC
>JAZSHG010000138.1:0-4854 GCA_045533135.1 Acutalibacteraceae bacterium | reverse complement strand
TCTTAAATATAAGGGGGTGGGTGAATGAGTTTACTCGAAACCCGCGACCTCGTATATACCTATGCCCCACGCACGCCCTTTGAAAAAACCGCCCTCAAGCAGGTGTCTATCGCCATTGAGGAGGGAGAATTGGTGGGCGTTATCGGGCATACAGGCTCGGGAAAATCCACCCTCATTCAGCATCTCAACGGCCTTTTGCGCCCAACGGCGGGCCAAGTGTTGCTGGATGGCAAGGATATTTGGGAAGAACCGAAAAAGATCCGTGCGGTGCGTTTTGCCGTAGGTATGGTGTTCCAATATCCCGAACATCAGCTGTTTGAAGAAACGGTCTATAAGGATATTGCTTTTGGCCCTAAAAACCAGGGGCTTTCGGAAGAGGAGATCGACAGCCGCGTGCGCGAAGCCGCTAAAGAGGTGGAGCTGGCGGATGATCTGCTCGAAAAATCTCCCTTTGAACTGTCGGGCGGCCAAAAACGCCGCGTAGCTATCGCCGGTGTGATGGCGATGCGTCCACGCATCCTCATTTTGGATGAGCCGACGGCAGGACTGGATCCGCGCGGCCGTGACAGAGTGTTGCGCCTGATCCGCCAATACCGCGATGCACATAATACCACCGTGATTTTGGTGTCCCACAGTATGGAAGATGTGGCGCGCATTGCCGACCGTGTGTTGGTGATGAACGGCGGCGAGGTGGCGATGCTGGATACGGCGGCCAATGTGTTCTCACGCGGCGAAGAGCTGACAGAAATGGGGCTGTCTGTCCCTGCCGTTACACGGATATGGATGGAACTGCGCAAACGCGGCTTGGACGTCGGCGAGAATGTCTACACCGTAGCGCAAGCGGCAGAGCGCCTGCTTCCTTTGCTGAAAGGGGGCGATGCGCATGTTGACTGATATCACGATCGGACAATTTTTCCCCGGTAACTCGCTGCTGCATCGCCTTGATCCGCGTATCAAGCTGGTACTGACCCTGTTCTACATCGTGCTTGTATTTATCCCCCAAAACTGGCTGGGACTTTTGATCGCAGTGGCTTTTTTGATCGTGGCAGTTGTCTGCTCGCGCTTGCCGGCAAGGCTTATCTTGCGCAGTCTTAAACCAACAGTGCCGATCATTTTGCTGACAGCGATCATCAACCTTTTTTATGTGGCAGGCGACGTGCTGTGGAGCTGGTGGATATTCACCATCACCTATCAAGGCGTCACCACGGCGGTGTTTATTGCGATACGGCTTTTGTGCCTTATCGCAGGCAGCTCGCTTTTGACCTACACCACCTCGCCCACAACCTTGACCGATGCGATGGAGCGACTGCTCAAACCACTCAAGTGGTTGCATCTCAACATTCACGAGCTGGCAATGATGATGACCATTGCTCTGCGGTTTATTCCCACGCTGATTGAAGAAACCGACCAGATCATGTCCGCGCAGAAAGCACGTGGTGCCGATATGGAAAGCGGCGGTCTTATGCAGCGTGTACGCGCGCTGGTGCCGGTACTCATTCCGCTGTTTGTGTCCGCTTTTCGCCGCGCCATTGACCTGGCAATGGCGATGGAGTGCCGTTGCTATCATGGTGGCAAGGGACGCACCCGTATGAAGCAGTTGCATATGCAGGCGCGCGACTATGCGAGCCTTGCGGTAGCGGCTTTGGTGCTGACAGGCATCATTTTGCTCAATATCTATATGCCGGCAACGATTTGATGAAAGGAGGCGGTGCAGTTGGCACGCTTGCTACTCACATTGCGTTATGATGGCACCGCCTTTCATGGCTGGCAGGTGCAACCAAATGCGATTACTGTGCAGGAGACCTTGCAGGACGCTGTGGAGCGTGTGACAGGTGTGCGCGCAGGGATCACAGGCTGTAGCCGCACTGATGCCGGTGTACATGCCGATATGTTTTGCTGTACACTGGATACTGCGTGGGCGGCCTCTGCGGAGAAGTTGATACAGGCGCTCAATGCTTGCTTGCCGCCAACGGTGGCGGTGTATGATTGCCGCGCGGTGGCGGATGAATTCCATCCGCGCTATGATACGCAGGGCAAACGGTATGCTTACTGCATTTGGAATCATCCTGCGCGCAACCCGTTTTATGCGCCGTACACGCTTCATATCAAGTATCCACTGCCTGTGGAGAAGATGCACCAAGCGGCACGCGATTTTTGCGGCACGCACGATTTTGCCGCCTTTTGTGCCGCCCACAGCTCGGTGGAGGATACGGTGCGCACGGTGCGCGACTGCTGTGTCAAACGCGAGGGCGATATGGTGGTTTTTGAGGTGGAGGCGGACGGCTTTCTCTATAATATGGTGCGTATTATGGCAGGTACTTTGCTGGATATGGCGGCAAACAGGATTCCCTGGGATGCTGTTCCTGCCATTTTGAATAGCAAAGACCGCGCGCAGGCCGGGCAGACAGCCCCTGCGCATGCGCTTTGCTTGAGGGAAGTGTATTACGATGAACAGGAGGTGGGCGCTTGGCTGACAAGAAAGAAAAGCGAGTAAAAAAACGCGCGCGCAATCAAGAGTTACCCGAGAATACCTCCCGAAACGAAACAGGAAATAAACGTAAGCGCAAAACCAAAAAAGTACGCCGTTGGGTGATACGGTTGGTTGTGGTGGCAGTACTGGTCACCGCGTGCCTGCTGGTATCTCGACATTGGAATGCAATCGGGAATTGGTTTGAGGACCTGTTCAGCAGTAATACCGGTGACGGATTCCCATTGGCTGTGGAGGGTGATGCACTGGTATCGGTAGATACAACAAGTGATGCACTGGCTGTATTGTCTAATAATGCGCTGACACTTTACAATCAAAATGCAGGTGAAGAGTGGCGTCACCTACACAATTTCTCCGATCCTGTTCTCAAAACAGCCGGACGATATGCACTGGTGGCAGAAATCGGCGCAACGCGTTTGATGCTGGAAAAACGGAGCGGCACCGTGTTGGAGTTTTCTGCACCTGCGGCGATCACAACGGTGGCGCTGACGGAAAACGGCAATTTTGCCATTGCCACAGGCGCAGATAAAAGTCATACATCCAAAGTGACGATGTATGATGAGGACGGCGTGGAAATTTGTTCGTGGGTAAGTGCAGAGCTGCATATTGTTGATGTGGCTATTAATGCCGAAGGCGATCGGTTGGCAGTTTTGGGAATAGGGGCCAAGAACGGAGCCCTGTACTCGGAATTGGTTATCATTGACACCCAAAAACCGACGCCGGTCCGTTACGAAGCAGAACAAACCCTCTTGTGTGCTGTTTCATTTATGCAAAATGATATGGTAGCGGCGGTCGCTTCGGATGCACTTTGGTTAGCCAAATGCGATGGTAGTGACAAAAAGGTATATCATTACACCGATCGCGAGCTGGTAAGCTTTGCTTTTGCCGATAATATGGTGGGACTGGTGCTCAAGCCTTACGGTAGTGCCGATGGCGGCGAATGGTTGATGTTGGATCTGTCGGGAAAGGTGTTGCAGGACGTTCCGTTTTCCGACGGTTTTCGCTATCTGACCGCCACAAACGAGCAGTTCTATCTACTGACTGATCGACAGCTTGCTCTGTACGACAAGAGCGGCAAAAAAGCAACGTGTGCTGCCGGCTCCGACAGCCGCATGGTTGTGGTGCTGGATGATGAACCCTTGGTGGTGGGACTCACTGCCATCAATGCCTGTGAATGGGAAAAATAATACGGCGAAAGATCGCTGACATACCGATAGGAGGAATACACAATGGCATACGTATTGGATTTGGTGATCATACTGGTATTTGCGCTGATGACATTTATCGGCTATAAACGCGGTATGTTCAAGGCTATGTCGCGCTTTTTGGGTATCGGCCTGGTGCTGTTATTGGCAATTACTTTGAGCGAACCGCTGGCAGAGTGGGCTTTTGACAGCTTTGCGGCAGATTCTGTTGCAGAAAGCGTTGCCGATGATCTGCAAGAGGATGACAGTGAAGAAGATAGGCGCGCAGGCATTACGTCTGTGCTGGAGGAACTGCCTTCTTCCGTGGTCAATATGATGATGAACAACGATATCGGCACGGTCGATCAGATTGCCGATAAGTTGGAGGAAGAAAAAGCGGAGAGCACGATGACTGCCGCTGAGGTAATGACCGAAAAGATCATTCGTCCTATCGCGGTGACGCTTTTCCGCGCGCTCTTTTTCTTGATCATCATGGTGCTCGGCTTCATACTGGTTTCTGTCGTGCTGAAATTGCTCAACTCGGTCATCACACGCCTGCCGATTATCGGCGGTCTTAACAAGTGGCTGGGACTGGCATTTGGCGCGTTGGAGGGCATTGTGGTGGTGCTGGCACTGGTGGCGCTGGTGCAGACAACGGTTGCGGCAGGGGATAGTGATGCGTGGGTGACAGCGAAGGATTTGGAGCGCACGATCCTTACGGGGACCATTGCCCAAATCAATCCGCTTTATGGACTGTTTACCCTCTGATTTACAGATGAGCTAAAAAAGAAGGACGTTAGAGGTGCTTTTCATGAAATTTCGTTTTGAATGGACGATTCCCAACCTGCTATCTTTGGTGCGTATTGCACTGATCCCCTTGTTTGCGTGGCTGTATTTATCTGACTTCCTTTGGTGGTCGGTAGCCGTGCTGGTGATTTCGGGTGCTACAGACTGGTTTGACGGCGTAATTGCCCGCAAATTCAACCAGATCTCCGAGGCGGGAAAATATTTGGATCCTGCGGCGGATAAATTGACGCAGGTGGCGGTTCTCGCTTGCTTGACTTTTCGCTATACCGACCTACTTTGGCTGCTCGGTGTGGTGGTGTTCAAAGAAGTGGTGCAGCTTTCGGTTGGTGCCGTTTGCTTGCGTAAATGTAAAAACATCATGGCGTCGCGCTGGTA
>JAZSHG010000062.1:0-2113 GCA_045533135.1 Acutalibacteraceae bacterium | reverse complement strand
GTCGGAGCAGACAGGCACGTAGATGCCGGTTTCCTCAAAATAGCGGTCACGCTCAGCACAAACCTCGATCAGCGCCGTTGCCTGACCGCGGCCAATACCCTTGGTTTCACGGGTGATACAGATAGAACCGCCGCCGATGCCCACTTTCACGAAGTCAGCACCGCTTTCAGCCAAGAAGCGGAAACCTTCGGCGTCCACCACGTTGCCTGCGCCGACCTTGACGGTGTCGCCGTAATTCGCGCGAATGCAGTCAATGGTCAGTTTCTGCCACTCGGAGAAGCCTTCGGAGGAGTCGATGCACAGCACATCAGCACCTGCTTCTACCAGCGCAGGCACACGGGTTGCATAGTCACGGGTGTTGATACCGGCGCCCACCACATAGCGTTTGGAAGCGTCCAACAGCTCGTTGGGGTTTTGTTTGTGGGTATCGTAGTCCTTGCGGAACACCATATAGCACAGCTTACCGTCCGCACTGACGATCGGCAGGGAGTTAAGCTTATTATCCCAAATAATGTCATTGGCTTCTTTGAGCGTAGTGCCTTCGGGCGCCCAAACCAGCTTGTCAAAAGGCGTCATAAAGGTAGACACCTGCAGATCGGGCGACATACGGCTCACACGGTAGTCGCGACCCGTCACAATACCCAGCAGCTTGCCATCAGCCGTACCATCTTCGGTCACCGCAATGGTGGAGTGGCCGGTGCGCGCGCTCAGCGCAACAACGTCCGCCAGTGTGGCATCGGGGCGGATGTTGGAATCGCTTTTCACAAAGCCGGCCTTATAGCTCTTGGCGCGTTTGACCATTGCCGCCTCATCTTCCACAGACTGAGAGCCATAGATAAAAGACACGCCGCCCTCGGTTGCCAGTGCCACCGCCAAGCGGTCACCCGACACCGATTGCATAATGGCAGACACCATCGGAATGTTCATCATAATCGCCGGCTGCTCGCCTTTTTTATACTTAACAAGCGGCGTTTTAAGCGACACATTGGCAGGTACACATTCGCTGGAGGAATATCCGGGGATCAGCAGATATTCGTTAAAAGTATGGGATGGTTCGTTAATAAAAATAGCCATAGTTCTCTTCCTTTCTCTCAGTTGGCTTTGGTTTCACAATACAGACACCGATAAACGGATTTGTCACTGTCAGATTGCTTGAAAATGTGGTCAAGTTCTTGCTCGACCGATGTGATACAGCGAGGATTTTTGCAACGGATCACGTTTTTGAGCACAGTCGGTGCGGCGATAGCGGATTTTTCCACCAAGACACCGCCGCGGATAATGTTGACAGTCGCTTCGGGATCGACATAGCCGATGATATCCAGATTGATCGGCACGTCAGCATCGATTTTGATGATATCCTTCTTTCCAAGCTTGCGACTGGAAACGTTTTTGATGATCGCCACCGAGCAATCCAGCTGTTCAAGCTCCAACAGCTCATAAAGACGCATGCCACGTCCTGCAGTGATATGGTCGATCACCACACCGTTTTGGATGGCATCAATTTTCATTTCTTCGCCTCCTCCAACAGTTTGAGGATCAGGGCCATACGCATATATTTGCCGTAGAGCACCTGTTTGAAATAGCAAGCGCGCGGATCGTCGTCGATCGCCACGCTGATCTCGTTCACGCGCGGCAGGGGGTGCATGATGCACAGATCTGCTTTAGCGTTTTCAAGCTTCTTGGGCGCTAAAATATAGCTGTCCTTAAGGCGGAGATAATCCTCCTCGTTGAAGAAGCGCTCACGTTGCACACGCGTCATATACAGAATATCCAGTTGCGGCATTGCCGCCTCCAGATCGGTGGTCTGCTCATAGGGAATGCCGTTTCGGTCAAGCACGTCTGTCTTGATATAGTCGGGCAATTCCAGTTCTTTAGGCGAGATAAGCACCACTTTGATACCCGTATAGCGAGACAGCGCGGCGATCAGCGAGTGGACGGTGCGACCAAATTTCAAGTCGCCGCAAAAGCCCACTGTCAGATTGTTAAAGCCACCTTTTTCGCGATAAATGGTCAGCAGATCCGCCAAAGTCTGTGTGGGATGGCAGTGCCCGCCATCGCCTGCATTGATTACGGGGATAGAGGCGTTTTGTGCCGCCACCAGCGCCGCACCCTC
>JAZSHG010000228.1:0-7826 GCA_045533135.1 Acutalibacteraceae bacterium | reverse complement strand
ACGGTGCAGACCACCGTCACGTCGTTGCGCATATCTTTCGGGAACAATGGACGGATGGGGCGGTCGATCACACGAGAGGTGAGGATCGCCTTTTCGGAGGGACGGCTTTCGCGGCGTTGGAAAGAGCCGGGAATGCGACCCACAGCATAGAGCTTCTCCTCATAGTCCACGGACATGGGGAAGAAGTCCACACCCTCACGGGGCTTGTCAGAAGCAGTGACCGAGCAAAGAATAGCGGTTTCGCCGTAGCGAATGAGGCAAGCGCTGCTCGCGAGCTGCGCCATTTTGCCCATTTCCACTACCAAAGGACGACCGGCGAGGGTTGTTTCAAAGGTACGAAAATTTTCGGACATGGTATTGACCTCCTAAAATAATATATTTCCGGCGGCACAGCCACGACCATTAGCAATAAAACCAACGCTTTTTCCAAAAAGCGCTCGTTTCACTGCTAATTGCGCACCCTGCGCCGCAAAGCGGACAAAAAGGGGAAAATGCAGTTTGAGGCAGGCGGGAAACCCGCCTGCCCCCAAGGAATTACTTGCGCAGACCCAACTTTTCGATGATAGCACGATATCTGTTGATATCTTTCTTCTGCAGATAGTTGAGCAGGTTGCGGCGATGACCGATCATCTTGAGCATACCGCGACGGGAGTGGTAGTCCTTCTTGTTCACGCGCAAGTGCTCGGTCAGGTCGGAAATGCGGCGGGACAGCACGGCGATCTGAACTTCGGGAGAACCGGTGTCACCCTCATGCGTCGCAAATTCCTTCATAATAGCGGTTTTTTCCTCGGGCAGCATCATAATAGCAGCACCTCTTTCATTATATTTCCAAAGCCCCAGCATCGGGAAACGGCGCTCCTCAAAGAGGCATACTCCGCGATCCGAGACAAAGGATTGTACATCGCGTACCGATTTAGTATAACACGCACTTTTGGGTTTGTAAAGCCTTTTTTAAAGAAAATTTGCAGAAATTGCGGTGGTTTTTCGGGCGTATAGCCGTGCCAAAATCGCACATACTGTAAAAGACGCGGTTTGGCGTCAATTTTCACGAAGGAGGCGGCGAAAAATGGGCTGCTGTGATAAAACCCAATCCAACAAGAGCATTCAGTGCACGGTTGCGCAGTGCGCACACCATTGTGAGCACGAAAACTATTGCTCGCTCAACCAGATTCTGGTGGGCACCCACGAGGCGAACCCCACAATGGATCAGTGCACCGACTGCAAATCCTTTGAGATGAAAAAGTAAGTGCCTCCCAAAACAAAAGTGCGTCAGGAAAACCTGACGCACTTTTGTTATTTTTCCAGCAGGGTATATTTTCGCACAAAATCCTTGCTGTTTTCCACGCGCACTACGGCACTGCGATGCCGATTTAGCAGGCGAGTAAGGGCATACACGTCTACCCAGATCTCGTTATTGCCCTCTTTTTGTGACTCATCAAAAATGAGTTGTAACCCGAAATGCAGATGTGTTGTGTCGATATTGTTGACGTTTTCGGTGGTGCTGTAGCCAGTGCGTCCCATATAGCCGATCACATCTCCTGCGGTGACGCGTTGCCCTACCGTCAGGTTGGCGGCGTAGGGGTGATCCTTGCGCAGATGGGCGTAGTAGTAATACCGCCGTCCATCCAGACTGCGGATACCGACGCGCCAACCGCCGTAGGTGTTCCAGCCAACCGCCTCCACCACGCCGCTTTCGACGGCGATAATGGGGGTGCCGACACTGCCCATCAGATCGTGCCCGAGATGGCGGCGTTGAAAGCCAAACGAGCGGCTTGCGCCGAAATCGTCATAATCGTTATAGTAATACCCTTGCGCGATGGGAGAAAAGGCTTTAAGCCCATAGACCCACTCTTGCACGATTTCACCGGTTTTGTCTGTGCGTTCCTCGCAAAATACGCCGACCAACCCATCCAGTACCGCGCCGTAGGCCTCGCGGTAATAGGTGAAGGTGGTCAATTTCTCGGTGATGCTTTCAAGCGGCTCGCCTTGCCGCAGGCGGTCGGCAACCGCCGTCAACTGGCTTTTTTGATAGTTGCCAAAGCCGCCGTATCTGGCGGCCACACAGGCAAGCAGATCCACCCAGCAAAGCGGAACTTCCTCCTCGGTGTGTGAGCGAATATCCAAACTGAGTGCGTAGTCAAGCGCCTCGTACGGCACGTCAAAATCCACCCAGCGGATATATTTGCCGTCGGTAGGCGCGGCACGCCCTGCCAAAAGCCCCACTGTCAGCGGCAACAAGAGGCACAAGGCCGCCACACCCCAAAACCACAGTTTTGCCCGTCTGCTCCACACCAAAAACATAACCCTCACCCCTACAAAAGTATGTGGAGGTGAGGGCAACTATGCCTTATTCCGTGTCGGCTTGACGACGTGCCTTGCGGCGACGGCGACAGCGTCTGATGATGATAAATAATACCACGCAAACGGGAATAGCAAAAAGCAGCAGATAGGGAAGCGCGCCGACAAACCAGATGAAGAAACTGACGAAGCCGTCGCCGATATCTTCCAAATTGTTGGACAGCGTCTGTCCGATCTCTTCCCAAACGGTCAGATCTTCCACGATCTCTACCCGTTCAACTTCGTAAATATTGAGCGTGACGGTGCTGTACGCGATAAGCGAATCGTAGGTGCGCAGGCGGGACTGATAGGATTCCAGTTGGGCGGTCACCTCGGTGACGCGGCTTTGGATATCCAAAAGGTCTTTGATCTCCTGTGCTTTTTCCAGCATAGCAAGCAGGGCGGTCTGTTCCGCTTCGAGCGCGGCGATGCGGCTCTCGATATCCACGTAGGAGAGCGTGACGTCTTCGGTGGTGGTATAGCTGTCGGTCACCGTGCCGTTTTCGGTGAGTGCCGCTTGAAAATCGGCGGTCTTGTCTGCGGGCACGCGCACCACGATGTTGGCATAGCGCTGTCCCGACGCGTTTTCCCGCGCGCTTTCGACATACCCGCCCACCGTTTTGAGCCGTGCGGACAAAGCGCTCATCAGCGCGTCATAGGTCTTAGTCTGTACCGACATCTCGGTGCGCTCAATAATTTTGCGGTTTGCATCGGAAGAACCGGTCAGGTCGGCAGACAGCCCACCGCTCACGGAACTGCTGTTTTCCATATCCACATCGGAACCGTAATATTTGTCACCGTACATCTCGTTGCCGCGGTCGCCCGCGGAATAGTTCGGTGCCATATTGGAAGGGGAGTCCGAAAGCTTGTCACCTGCGGCGGAGCAGCCCGCCAGCAAGCACAGACACATAGCCGCTACGGCGGCGAGCACATACAAACGACGTTTCATCAAAAAGCACCCTTTCTTTTTTGTTATTCTGTGTATATATGCGGGAAAGTGGGCAAAAAGTTGGAAAAAGGCAAAATTTTTCATTTCGAGCAACATGCACCAAACCGGCCTCAAAAGTTTTCCTTGCCTTGTGGCGCCGACGCTGATATAATAAAAGTATCTATGGAAAGAAAGGGGGGCAAACCTATGGATGTGCGGTGGAGCAGTATGGACTTGACCGAGATGATGCTGGTACCCAAAGCCGTGGCAGACGATTGCTTGTCGACAGCGGGCGCTTTGCCGCTCAAAGTGCTCTTGTGGTTTGCACGCAACGGCGCCCCCTTTGATGAAAATGCTTGCGCGGCGGCACTCAGATGTGACCGGACGGAATGCGTCGACGCATTGGAGTTTTGGGTGGCGGCAGGTGTGCTGTCGATGGCAGACAGCACTGCGCCTGTGGTGCCCCTCCCCGAAAACAAGTCGACGCCCACGCCGGCGGAATTGCAGGAGCCGACACCCATACGCAAGGCACGCCCTGCGGCTGTCAAGCCTCAGTTATTTGAGGTGACAAAAAGACAGCAAAACTGCAAGGAGTTTGCAGACCTGTTGGAGACGGTTTCTATGCGACTGGGGAAACCCCTCTCGGGCGGTGACGGCGAAACGTTGCTGTATCTGTTCGACACCTGTGGTCTGCCGTCCGAGGTGATCACGATGGCGGTCACGTGGGCGGTGGCGCACAGCCACAACAATATGCGCTACATTGAAAAAATGGCGCTCGATTGGGTGGATCGTGATATCACCACCGTCACAGCGGCAGAAGCGCATCTGTGCGGCTTGGAGCGCCTGCGCAAAGCCTTTGAACGGCTGGAAGCCTTGCTCGATCTTGCTGTCACGCGCCCTTCGGCGGCACAAAAGCAAGCCGCCGACCGCTGGTTTAATGAGTGGCAGCTTGGCGATGACCTGATCAAGGAGGCCTACACCCGTACAATGGAGAAAACGGGTAAGTTTCAGGTCGCCTATATGGACCGTATGCTCGGCGCGTGGCACGATGACGGAATCACGGCGGTTGCCCAGTTGCAACCCGAGAAAAAACAGCCGACCAAGCCTGTGGGCGGTTCGCTGGATGCGGCAGGTTATGATGCCTTGCTGAGTGACTATGTGCCTACCTATCCGCAGAAGAAAGAAGGGTAAAACGTATGCCTTTGGAGCAAAGTATATATGAAGAAGCCCAAAATATACTGACCGAGCGCCGTACCCACGCCAACCAACAGGCGGCGCAGTTGCAAGACCGTATGCGCGCACAAAATCCGCGCGTGGCAGAGGTAGAGCGCGCATTGGCGGCCAGTTCCGCACAGGTGGTCAAAGCTGTGCTTGACCGCGCGGATGTGACGGCGGTCGTGGCGCGTATCCGTGACGAGAATTTGGCGTTGCAGACAGAGCTGGCGACGATTTTGCGCGAAGCGGGCGAAACGGTGACAAATTTTGAGCCGCAATACACCTGCCCTCTGTGCCGTGATACGGGATATGTGGATCAAAAACGGTGTGCCTGTTTGGATGCCCTGCTCAAAGAACTGGCGGTGCGGCATCTGGAGCGGTCTGCGCAGGTCAAGCTCCCCACCTTTGACAGCTTGACCACTGCCTATTATCCCGACACGGCTGAAAATGGTATGTCCCCTCGTGCCCGTATGGAACGGGTGTTGGATTTTTGCCGTCAGTATGCGGCAGACTTTTCCGCCGCATCCGAAAGCCTGCTTTTATGTGGGCCTACGGGGACGGGAAAAACGCAGGTGTCGTTGGCCATCGCACGCGTGGCGGCAGAAAAAGGCTTTGGCGTGGTCTATGGCCCTGCCGGCAGACTGTTCCATCAGCTTGAACGCGAGCATTTCGGCAGAGCCGACGGCGACACGTTGGAAAAGCTGTCCACCTGTGACCTGTTGGTGATCGATGATCTCGGCACAGAATTTACAGGCCCATTCTACACCGCCTGCCTGTATGATCTGCTCAACACCCGTCAGTTGGCAGGGTTGGCCACCGTCATCAGCACCAACCTGTCGGTAGGCCAAATAGCGGAGCGCTACGGCGAAGCGGTTGCTTCGCGTATTATCGGCGCCTTCCAGCCGATGGTGTTTGTCGGCAGAGATATTCGTCAAGTCAAGCGTGAGCAACTGCTGCGCTGATATATACATGTATTTGCGATCAGGAGGTCGTTGATAATGAACAAAGAAGAGCTTTGTATGAACTGTATGAACCCGTTGCCTGAAGGTCGTGAGACCTGTGGAATTTGCGGACATCCTGTCGACGCACAAAACGAAACGTTTTGCCTGCCTGTCGGTACGATACTGTCTGAACGGTATCTGGTTGGTATGGGCGTGGTGGAAGGCGGCGACCGTATTACCTACATCGGTATGGATATGGTGGCCAAATCTCCCTGCCAGATCCACGAATTCTTCCCGTATACCCTTTGTGAGCGTAACGCGGATATGACTGTGCGTGTTATCGGCGGCTGTGAAAACACCTATGCCGATTACAAAACCAAGTTTTTGACACACGCGCGCACACTGGCGCGTTTGCGTGACGTGGCGATATTGTATCCGACCTATGATATTTTTGAGGAGTACAACACCGCCTACGTGATCACCGAGGTGGAAGAGGGCAAAACGCTGGAAGCCTATCTGTCCGAGCATGGCGGCCGTATGCATTGGGACGATGTGCGTCCGCTTTTGATGCCGCTACTCGCCGGTATTCGTTCTCTGCACGTGTCCGGTGTGTTGCATATGGGCATTTCCACCCAGACCATCATGATGGATAACGAAGGCCGCTTGCGCTTGCGCGGCTTTATGATCCCCGAAGCGCGTACCGTCAGCGGTGACCTCAAGCCGGCACTCGATACGGGCTTTGCCGCGCCCGAGCAATATAGCTTTGATGCCGCCATCACCACGGCTACCGATGTATACGGTCTGACGGCAACGCTGTTCCGCGTGCTGACGGGTGCTCCGGCACCCGATGCCAGCAATCGCGCCACGGCAGGAAATGACCTGTTTGTGCCGGCCTCCGTGGCAGAGGAGCTGCCCGATCAAGTGGCAGTGAGCCTGTTTAACGGCTTGCAGGTGGTGGCGGATCGCCGCACGCGCAAGGTGGATCAACTGCAAGAGGCACTTACCGTTTCGGCGGCGGTCAACAATTTGCTGGTCGAGGAAGAAAGCGGCGAGCCGGATGAGGTGGCGTTTCCTGATTTTGATGATGAGCCGCGCAAAAGAAAAACGAGTAAGCGCGGCTTGATGATCGCCATCATTGTTCTGTGCGTGTTTTTGCTGTTGGGATTGCTGGCAGGCGGCATTTTGTATATGATGTTCCCTGAGCTTTTTGGCGGTAGCTCAAGCACAACCACCACTACCGGCTCCACAACCACCTCCTCGTCTATGACGACTACCTCCACGACCTATACCGATTCGTATTCTCAGGTTGCCGTTCCCAACTTTAAAGGCGGCAATTATTATGAGCTTATTCAGCAAAACATTGCCGGCAATTTGGTGCTGAAAATAGAAAAGCTGACATTCAGTGATAAGCCCGAAGGGACTATCCTTAACCAAACCCCCTCTCCGTCCACAATGGTGGAAAAAGGTGCCACTGTGACGGTGGAGATCAGCGCAGGTAAGGAGACGATCACGGTTCCGAATGTGCGCGGTTGGGAAGAACAAGCCGCACGTATATATTTGGAAGAATGCGGCTTTGTAGTTGATGAACAAATCATTCCGTATATTCCCTCAACACTGGAAGCAGGTCGTGTGGATAAGACGGATCTTCAAGTGGGCACTGAGGTCAAACGCAAGACGGTCATTCGCCTGTATATCAGCGCACCGCCTGCAACTCAACCGCCTACTGAGCCTACCACAGACCCCTCTACCGCCCCTACCAATTCGCCTGATACAGATGCGGATGCCGGCGTGGGAGATGACACAGGCTCTTCGACCTCGGCGGATAATGTGACGGATGTCACAGAACCGGGAATCTTTGCCGGATAAAAAGTATACAAAAAACTGCCCGTCCTTTTTCAAGGGACGGGCAGTTTTTTGTTTGTTTGTGCATAGGATGTGTAGAAAGGAGGGAGAATATGTTGCTACAATGGCTGCAAGCTCTGTCGCAAATATGGTATATGGCACTGCACGTGGTGCAGACGGGTTCATTCCCTAAGCCGTTGACGGCACAGCAGGAGCAAGAGGCGTGGGTGGCCTATCGCGAGGGTGGTGATCTAAAAGCGCGTGACAGGCTGGTGGAACATAATTTGCGATTGGTCGCACATGTGGTGCGTAAATACTACGGTACAGCACGTGAGCAAGAGGACCTCATTTCCATTGGTACGATCGGTCTGATGAAGGCGGTGGCGACCTTCGATTATACCAAAGGTACGCGGCTGGCAACCTATGCCGCCCGTTGTATTGAAAATGCAACCCTCACGCGGATGGTTTTTTGAACCAAAATGGCAGGTGTAAGTGGCATATCTCGCACCCTTTGGGCGATGGCGTGTACATTATGACCTGTCGGGAGGACGGTAAGCTCCGAC
>JAZSHG010000235.1:0-7257 GCA_045533135.1 Acutalibacteraceae bacterium | reverse complement strand
CGCCTGCCTAACACAAAGGTGAACTTGTTGAAGCCGAGCGCCGTTGTTTTGGTGAAAAAGGCCTCCATAGCGTCAAAACTGATATCATAGCGGTTGTTTCCCAACGCGACCGCTTTAGGGGCGGGGCAATAGAGCATATTTTGGTGCATACGGCGCAACGCTTGCAGGTAGGCGGTGTCCAGTTCCTCAAAAGTGGGGGTATTGGCCTCGACGTGGTGATAGGTGCAAACGCGATCGCGGCTGTAGCCCATAATGACCGACAAGGTTTCATCGGGGACAACAACGGGGCTTACTTCCACCGTGACGGGGATGGTGATATCCCCAACCGTGACAGAGGCCTTTCGAACACCGACAACGGCATCTTTAGCGATCCATTCAGAAAAATAGACAGCGCAGACACCGTTGGCGTCGGGATATAGTGTGCCGTCACAAGGCTTGATACAATCATACACCTCATAAGGGGCTTCGCGCTCGGGCATATGCGGGGTTGCGTTGGTTTCATCAATGTCGAGGTTACATTCTACGGGGATGGCCACCATTTCATAGATTTCGGGATTCCAATCGGTTGCTTTAACCGAAAGCGCAGTGGTGTCGGCATCCGAAAACAAAATTTGCGCGCAGGCATAACTGCCGCGCACGGCGAGAATGCGGATATCCTGCGAGCCGCTTTGGTATTCGGTGATGTCAGGATACACGAATTCTGCTGTATCGATACAAGTGTAGCGCATACAAAGCCTCCCTACAAAATATTCTAAGCCACCTTCATTATATCGTGTTTAATTGAAATTGCAAGAAAAAAGTCCGTTGCAAGTTTTGCTTGCAACGGACTTTTGAAAACCTTGATCAGGCTTGGTTTTCGCTGCCCATGACGTCACGGATCTTGTGACGCACAACGTCAGCGATGTACTCGCGACCTTCACCCAGGTATTGACGGGGGTCAAAGTGGGTGGGGTTCTCCGCGAAGTGCTTGCGGATACCGGCGGTGAGTGCCAAACGCAGGTCGGAGTCCACGTTGATCTTGCAGACGGCCATAGAAGCGGCCTTGCGCAGCATATCCTCGGGGATACCGATAGCATCGGCCATCTGGCCGCCGTTTTCGTTGATGATCTTCACGTGCTCGGGAGAGACGGAAGAAGCGCCGTGCAGAACGATCGGGAAGCTGGGCAGACGATCTATAACCTCTTGCAGGATGTCAAAACGCAGCTGGGGCTTCTGACCGGGCTTGAATTTGAATGCGCCGTGGCTGGTGCCGATGGCGATCGCCAGAGAGTCGACACCGGTACGGGTGACGAAATCCTGCACCTGATCGGGATCGGTGAAGGAAGCCTTGTCAGCATCCACGTTCACCTCGTCCTCGATGCCGGCCAGCTGGCCGAGCTCGCCTTCGACGGTGACACCGTGAGCGTGTGCATATTCCACGACCTTTTTGGTCAGGGCGACGTTTTCTTCATAAGGCAGGTGAGAGCCGTCGATCATCACGGAGGTGAAGCCGCCGTCGATGCAATCCTTGCACAGCTCAAAGCTGCTGCCGTGGTCAAGGTGCAGAGCGATGGGCAGACCGGTCTCTTCTTCGGCGGCCTTGACCATGTTATACAGATAGGCATGGTGCGCATATTTGCGTGCGCCACCGGAAACCTGCAGAATCACAGGGGAGTTGAGCTCTTTGCAGGCTTCGATGATGCCTTGGGTGATTTCCATGTTGTTGACGTTGAAAGCGCCGATAGCATAACCGCCTTCATACGCCTTTTTGAACATTTCTTTTGTGTTTACGAGGGGCATAGGATCAACCTCCTAAATATTTTTTACTGTTTCATAGTATACACCAAAAAGTGACAAAGGAAAAGAGTAAAAATGCAAAAAAATCAAAAAGTTTCGGAATTCTCCTCATTTTCCAAAGAAGCCCAGATTTCTTCGGCGGTTTGTGTGCAAGATGGTTTAGTCGGATCGCCTTTTTCATGGCGACAGACTGTGCGGTAGTCACAAAAACGGCAGGGATCTTCCGAAGTGGCAGGCAATGCCGCGACATCGCCGCTGTGTAGTGTTTTGACCATGTCAGCAAGAAGCTTTTCGATTTTCTTTTTCAGTAATCCCAACCGTTTAAGACTTGCCACGGAGGAAAAAGCATCAAATTGCCCGTCCTTTTTGAGCTTGGCAGGGATAAAGATGCCTTCCATATCCCATTCCATTGCCTGCAGTACAGAAGGCTCATCCAGCAAAAGCCCATTCATCTTCATGGTACCCAACTGCTTTTTACGCAACGTGGAATCGTCAATATCTCTGTCACCTTCAACGATAGGCAGAGCGGTGGGCAGATACAGGACACCGGCAGGGGTGACTTCACCATAGCGCGCTGTGCCATTGTCCCAGATAGCAAACAGGTAGATAAGCATTTGCAGATTGATGCCGTCCACAATATCCTGCAAGCGGAACTTTTTACTGCCGGTCTTGTAGTCCACCACACGCACGTAGCGGCGACCGTCCTGCTCAAGCAGGTCAACGCGATCAACGATGCCGCCAAGCTGTACTTGACTGCCGTCGGGCAAGGTGGAGACGGTGGAAGGAATCTCGCCGTCACCGCCGATGCGCAGTTCAAAATCCACAGGCACAAACTTGCTCTGTCTAAATTCCTGCACCACGTGCCACAGAAAATGACTGACGGTGTGCGCCAACCGCTCCATCGTATCTGTAAAGCCATCCCCCTTGTCAGAAGAGCCACCCATGTGTTCGTCTACATAGGTTTCCACGCAGTGGCGCGCATCAACAGTGACACGCTCACGGGTGATGGTATCCCAACCCTCGTCACGGTAAATGGGCACCATTTTTTCCATCAGATCGTGTGCGAGCTTGCCAACCTCCATGCCGTCCCATTTAGCCGGGCGTGGCGCGACCACCCCTAAGCCGTAACGGCAGAAATAGGAAAAGCGGCAACTGTGATATTTGTCCAGCTGTGTGGGAGAAAGACGCATATTCTTGCCAAAAAGCGCCTTGGCGTTTTCGGGATCGGTAAAAGCAAAGGGCTTGGGTGTCGCTGCCTGTTGCATCGTATCAAGCAACTCTTGGCGTTGGGAACTTTGACGCAGAGCGGTGTACAGTGTCGCAGACGTTGAGGTGGGGGTGTGCCAGTGCGCCCCCATACGCTGTAGGCCCTCACCGACAGACTGCACGTCACTCCCGTCTGCTGTAGCCCAAGGTGAAAAGGTCAGCTTGGGGAAAATTTGCTGTATGGTTTGCACAATGGCAGAAGGGGAAAGCTTTTCACCGCTTTGGTTGCTTTCCTGCCAATAAACACATAGCTGTTCCGATGGCGCAGACAGTGCGGTATAGGCATAAAAGCGTTCTTCCATGGCCTGCTGATCGGCAGGTTCCGCCATCGGTAGTCCCAACCCAATGAGTGCGCGTCGTTCGTGGTCGGTGAACAGACCGTCGGTAGGCGGATAGGCAGGAAAAACACCCTCATTCGCGCCCAATATACATACTACGCGCGGTGCGGTCAAACGCACGCGGTCAACAGCTCCCACCTGCACGCCGTCCAGGCCGGCAGGCAGTCTGCCGATGTCGGTGTTGGCCAGCATGGTGGTCAAGAGCTCCAAAAGCCGGCGCGGTGGTAGCTTATAACGCCCCAAAGCGGTGGCAACAGTGTCCAAAAGGCCTGTCCATATATCCCACAGACGTGCTTGTCTGTCGGCGGCATCCCACTCGCCGTTTTTTTGCAGACGAGCGACCTGCAACCGTACCAAGCGGTCGGCATGAACGGCATTGAGATAGCGCCAAACGGCACGTGAAAATTCTTCGCCGGAAACAGGTTCGTGCAAACTTTTGCGCAACGATTCCAATGGACGGATAAGCCGTACACGTAACAGGTTCAGATACCACAAACGGCGTGGCGTATCTTCATCAACCTTTGCAGTAAGGCCGGCAGGGTTCATTGTCCACTCATTTTCCCAACGAGAGCGGTCAATATCCCACAGATAGGCATAATTCTCCAAAAGGGCGATCGAATGCGCCGAGAAGCCGCAAAGTCCGGTTTTCATCAAGGGAAACAGCCAATCGGTGGAAAAACCGTCGACCGCGATGCGTACGGCGGCAAAAATGAGCGCAGACAGCGGATCGGATAAGAGATCGTCGCGGCGGTCCCAGTAGAAGGGGATTCCCTCACGCCGCAATGCTTCGTCCAGGATATACGTATAGCTGTCGGGCTGGCGCATAACGATTGCCATATCGCGTGCGCGATAATGACGCTCGCGCAAGTATTGACGCAAGCGGCGTGCTACTGCAGTGCATTCACCGTAAATATCGGGGCAGGGGGTCAGCACGATCCCTGCGTGATCATCAAAAGTGGCCGGTGCAGGCGAAAATGCTTCGGATTCCAACTGCTGTAACGACGGCACAGCGGCATCGACGGCACGGCAAAACAGACGGGCAGGCGTGCGAGATACTCCTGCTTCGTCGGCCAACTTGCACAGGCGGTCGGCAGTGTGGATCACAGGGGAGAACAAGCCGTAGCCTCCCTCATCGTCCTGCAGAGTAGGGGTACAAAGCGCCACTGTTACCGATGCCGCATAAGGGAGCATGGCTTTGATAACGGCCAGTTCCTGTGCGGTGAAGCCTTTGAAGCCGTCAATATACACGGTAGCGCCATTTAGAAGGGCTGAGCGGGTGAGCTGTTGCGATAGCACCGTCAGATCGTCGAGCGGATCGGTGTAGTTTTCAGCTACAAGTGCCTCGTAGGCGGCAAATATCAGCGACAACTCCTGTGCCTTGCGGCCTAAAATGCCGTCACCGAGCAGTGTGGAGGCTTCCGATAACTGCTCGGGTGTAACCGTACATTGTTTGCACTCTGCTATCATTTGCAACAGGCTCTGCGCAAAGGCAGTATTGTTTATTTGCTTTTCATAAAGCTCTAAGCGGTCGCGCACAGACTCAACGGCCTGACTGATCAGCAAAATGCGCGCCGTATCCGAAAGGCGACGTTTGGCAATGCCGCCGACCTCTTTGGCAACACGGTCGGCTAGTCGTGTGAAGCTAAACACCTTTACATAGGCGGCGTCCTGTGCGCCAAGCCGTTCCAGCAAGGTGCGCTCGGTTTCAAAGGAGAATTGCTCGGGCACCAAAAGTATCGGCGAAACGAGAGGGTGCTGTTTGGCGATCGATTGCAGTTCTTCGTAGATGCAGGTCGTCTTTCCGCTACCTGCGCGGCCAATATACAGGTTGAGCATGTGGTCACCACCTTTCCAAGGTTTGGGGATGAATACGAACAATGTCTATGCGCGCATCTTGTGCGTGGCGAACGGTATTGGCTGTGCCACCG
The DNA here is from genome assembly GCA_045533135.1 of Acutalibacteraceae bacterium. Classification (GTDB taxonomy): domain Bacteria; phylum Bacillota; class Clostridia; order Oscillospirales; family Acutalibacteraceae; genus HGM12789. The sequence continues at coordinate 1,949 of JAZSHG010000235.1, read as the reverse complement.
GCACTACCGTCAAAAACGGCAATCAGGCGCGAAGAATGCTCTACCATCCATAAATTGCGTCCGTTCATACAATAGGGGGTATAGCTGTCGCACAGCGTAAATTGTAATGTGGGCGGTATCTGTGCCAACAGTTGGCGGTAGATCTGGCGTTGAGCAAAGGGCCAGCGTGCATCCTGATGTGGGCAGGGGAGAGCCGCTACCATTTGTACAGGCGTTCCGTTTTCGCGCATGGTCAGTATCAGTTGTGCCGCCAAAGTATCCACGCCTTGTGCCATACCGCACAGAAACGTGTCATAGCCATCAGTGATGGCGCGGTCGATTTCATATTGCAGTGCCGTTTTGAGCTGTTGCGCGGCAGGGGCGTGCAGGTCATAGCCGCAAGGGAGCTTTTCCGGGCGGTGCCCTGAAAAACAACAGGCACGTGTGCGCTCCCACAGCATATACCCACCTCCCTTTTTATGAATACATTCATTTTAACATATTTTTCACGCGGTGTAAACATTGACAAGCACGCCATTTGTCGGTAAAATGAAAATATAGTCAAAAAAGAGGTGCAACGATGGGTTGGTTTCGAAAAAAGATTGACGAGGATTATCTGCGCGTTCTCCAAAAGCTCGACGGCAGACAGGTGAAGTATATCACTCGCCGCATCATCAACAAGCAGGGAAGTCCTGAGGAGGTCATTCTGGGCAAAGACGGACGTGTGGCGGCGCTCGAAACGGATATATCGGTGTTGGTTGGCGTCAACGAAGTCTATCGTGCACCAATCGAAACCACAGAATGTAGCGAACTGCTCAGCGGCGATGGTGTGGTGGTCAAAGGTGTCAACAGCATTACCGGTGAGAAGGATACGTTGGTTGCCTATTACAAATATCACAGATAAGGATGGCTTGCTATGAAACGATGGAGTATCGGCTTTTTGGTAGCGGTGCTTTTGTGTGCCGCTTGTTTACAAGGATGTGCATCCAACGCCACAGGAACGGCGCAGTCCGGCACGACCACACCCCCTACTGCGCCACCTGAATACCCTGTTTCTGTTGAGGGAGTCACATTTACCCAGGCACCCACGCGTGTGGTTGTATTAACATCTGCCATCGCGGATGCTGTAAAGGATATGGGCTTTGCAGAGAAAGTCTGCGGTATGCCGGACGACTGCATCACCGAGGACTGGCACAATGTAACAGAGTTGGGAGAGCGCTATGCGCTCAACTTTGATCGCCTGGCGGCACTGCGTCCCGATTTGATCATCGCCCAAAGCGCGACGATGGATTTGACGGAGTGGGCAACCGAAAACAAGGTGCCTCTGCTCTGTCTTTCTGCCCCCACCGACCAAACAACCCTGCAAGCTTTTCACATGGCCATTGCAACGGCGTTGGGCGGCAAGGAAAGTGGACCGCCGCTGGCAAGCGCTTTGGATTTGGGGATACAAAACGCCCTCTCGCAGGTTGCCACCGTCTTGCCTGTTACAGAAGAGCCACTCAAGGTGCTGTATATGGCAGAAAAGGAAGCGGTTGCCACAGGGGACACCATCTGGCAATACGTTTGGGATGCGCTCGGCTGGGAAAACACCGCTGTTGACGGTGAAGATTGGCAGATCCCCGATGATATGGAAGAGCCCGACGTGGTATTTTGCCCTGCGGATATGGTTAAGACGGCTGAAAGAGCCTGGCGGCACGCGGATGTGTTTTCGCTTGATGTCAATCTGGCACTGCACAGCGGTTACACGCTGTCCCAAACGGCAGAACTGATGGCCAAAACACTCTATCCCGAGGCGTTTGAAACCGAAGATATCGCCGCCTCGACATCTGCTTCTGCAACGGCCTCCACCACCACAACCACCACTGCAGAATGAACAAAACCCGATGGTTATACCGTCGGCTTTTTTGTATACCAAAGTTTGCGCCGAAAACTTTACAAGTGGCGGAAAATGTGTTACAATATCTCAAAAT
>JAZSHG010000063.1:0-3987 GCA_045533135.1 Acutalibacteraceae bacterium | reverse complement strand
GGATCCCGATGTGCTGTATGATATCGTGCAGGGCGCGCCTGTTGGCACACGCTTTTTGCGTCAGGAGGGCTGAAAATGACGACCTTGGATATTGTCAAAGCCGCCAAAGCGGCGGCTCCCGTGCTGATGCTCGCGGATACCGATGTCAAAAACGCCGCCTTACTCAAAATGGCGGAGACGTTGGTCGCCGCCACCGATGATATTTTGGCGGCAAATGCCAAGGACGTGGCAGCAGCACGCCCACACATCAGCGAAGTGATGATCGACCGCCTGACCCTTACCGAGGCGCGTATTAACGCGATGGCAGAGGGAATTCGCCAGGTGGCGGCGCTTCCCGATCCTGTGGGACGCATTATCGAGCGCCACGTGCGTGAAGATGGGCTTTGTATCGAAAAAACAGGCGTGCCGCTGGGGCTGGTGGCGATAATTTATGAGAGCCGTCCCAATGTCACCTCCGATGCGGCCGCTTTGGCGGTCAAATCGGGCAATGCCTGTGTTTTGCGCGGCGGCAAAGAGGCGTGTGCCTCTGCCAATGCCATTGTCAAGGCGTTGCAAGCAGGCCTTTCGGCTGTTGGTTTGCCCACAGAGCTGGTGCAGTTGGTGCAGGATCCCTCGCGCGACAGCGCACGGGTGCTGATGACCGCACAGGGCTATGTTGATCTGCTGATTCCTCGCGGTGGCGCAGGACTTATCCGCGCCTGCCTCGAAAATGCCACCGTGCCGTGTATCCAGACGGGTACAGGCATCTGCCACCTGTATGTGGATGCCGCGGCGGATGTGGATATGGCACTGAATATTGCAGAAAACGCTAAGACCAGCCGCCCCTCTGTTTGCAATGCGGCAGAGGTCTGCTTGGTGCATGAAAATATCGCACCGGCATTTTTGCCGCGCTTGCAAAAGCGTCTGGTCGATGACCGCCGCGCGGCAGGAAAACCGCCTGTAGAGTTGCGCTTGGATAAAAAAGCTGCGGCGATCATTGACGGTACGCCTGCGAGCGACACGGATTTTGACACGGAATTTTTGGACTATATCCTCGCTGTCAAGGTGGTAGAAAATGTGCAGGAGGCGGTGGCGCATATTGCCGCCCACTCCACAGGACATAGCGAAGCCATCATCACTGCTGATGAAAAGGCGGCATCGGTGTTCACACGCGGTGTGGATAGCGCGGCCGTGTATGTCAATGCCTCTACCCGTTTCACCGATGGCGGTGAATTTGGTTTGGGATGCGAAATGGGCATCTCTACCCAAAAACTGCACGCACGCGGCCCCATGGGCCTGTGCGAGCTGACGACCTACAAATATGTTGTCCGCGGAAACGGACAGATCCGATAAAGGAGCGATAACGATGAGTGATATCTGGGGATTTATCGGCACAGGCAATATGGGTGGCGCACTGGTACGTGCGGCGGCCAAAACACTCGATCCACATCAGTTGCGATTGGCAGACAAAGACACCGCCAAAGCGCAGGCGCTTGCCGATGAGGTGGGTGCGATCGTAGCGGATAACCGCATCGTGGCGCAGACGGCACAGTTCTTGTTTTTGGGCGTCAAACCGCAGATGATGGCAGATACGCTGGCAGATATTCTGCCCGAGCTTGCCGCCCGACAGGACAGCTTTACGCTGGTGACCATGGCGGCAGGACTGACAATAGCGGATATCCGCCGTATGGCGGGCGGGGACTATCCCGTCATCCGCATTATGCCCAACATCCCTGTGCAAGCAGGGGAGGGGATGATCCTCTACACGCGCAGTGAAAATGTGTCGGCGGCGTGTGTTGCGCAACTGCGTGAAGGTCTTTCTGCCGCAGGTTGCTTTGATGAATTGCCCGAAAAACTGATCGACGCAGGCAGTGCTGTTTCGGGCTGTGGCCCTGCATTTGTGTGCCTGATGCTGGAAGCGTTGGCAGATGGCGGCGTGGCGTGCGGCTTGCCGCGCGATAAAGCACTGCTCTATGCCGCACAAACGCTCAAAGGCACGGCAGCGCTTGTGATGGAAAGCGGCATGCATCCCGGCACGCTCAAGGATGCGGTGTGCAGTCCTGCAGGAAGTACCATCGCCGGTGTGCGCGCGCTGGAAGAAAACGGCTTGCGCGGCGCGGCTATGGCGGCTGTCGACGCCGCTTATCGCCGCACGGTGGAGCTTGGCAAAGTGTGATAAAAAGACAAGCGGAGAGACACGGTTGTGTCCCTCCGCTTTTTTGAGTCGTGAAAACTTATTTCAGACTGTTTTCGTAAGACTCGATCATCTTCTTGACCATCTGGCCACCGATGGAACCGGCCTGCTTGGAAGTCAGGTCGCCGTTATAACCCTGTTTCAGGTTCACGCCCACCTCGTTGGCAGCTTCCATCTTGAAACGGTTGAGACCCTCGCGAGCCTCGGGAACAACATTCTTGTTCTTAGACATAGGTTTCTTACACTCCTCATAAATATTACAAGCGGTTTTGGCCGCCGTTCATTTGCGTTTGCAAAGGTAGTTTGTGCGATGGCAAATCGTTTATGACCGACAAATTGTGTCAACAGCGGCGAAAATTTCCTGTAAAAAAGCAAATTTTTTCTGAAAAAACCCATTGACAGCGCATTTTTATGGTGCTATAATGTGCAAAACTGAATCAAAGGCTGTGACGAAGACGGCAGGGACGGTGTCCTTTCAGAGAGTCGGTGGTTGGTGTGAACCGACAGCGATGCATCCCAAATGCCCATCACTTCCGAGCCGGAAACCCGAACGAGATATTTTTAGTAGGCGTTTCCCGTGATGACTGCGTAAATGTCTACGGGTTGTTTGACCCTGAGTGGCGGCTTTGGTCGCAATTTGAGTGGTACCGCGAGTGTGATTTTTACACCCGTCTCAAAGAAATTTGAGATGGGTGTTTTTTATTTTCAAAACCGAAAGGGAGGAATGAACATGGCAAACGTAGAAGCTGACAAGTTGTTGGAGGTGGCCGCGCGAATCCGCGAGATGCGTGAGATCTTCGGCATTAGCCGCGAGGATATGGCCACCAAAACCGAAGTGACCTTGGAAGCGTATATTGCCTATGAATCGGGAGAAAAGGATTTTCCGTTTTCTTTCATACACAAATGCGCACAGGCGTTTGGCATCGGCATTACCGACCTTTTGGAAGGTGAAAGCGCACACCTGTCGTCCTACACCGTCACGCGCAAGGGTGAGGGTATGGTCACCGCCAAAGAGGATGGCATCGTGATCGAGGAGCTGGCTCCGATGTTCCGCAACAAGATCGGTGAGCCTTATTGGGTGCGCTATACCTATGACGAGGCACTGCAAAACCGTCCCATTCAGTTGGCAAAGCACTCCGGTCAGGAGTTCGATATGGTGCTCAGCGGTCGCTTAAAGGTGCAGATCGGCAACAATGTAGAATACCTCGGCGAGGGCGACAGCATCTATTACAACAGCTCCACGCCCCACGGTATGATTGCCGTTGACGGGCAGGATTGCTTGTTCGTGGCTGTGGTGCTTCCCGGTGAGGATACCGTCAAGGACGAAGTGCGCAACACCCTTATTCCTGTGCGTACGGCGGAAAAAGAGCTCGCCAATGCGGCGTTTATCACCACTGAAGAGGATGAAAACGGCGGTCTTTTGTCCATCGACTTCAAAAACGAGGACAAATTCAACTTCGCCTTCGACATTGTTGATGCGATCGCCGACCGCGAGCCTGATAAGCTCGCGATGGTGCATATCTCCAAGGATAAGACGGAGCGCCGCTTCACCTTTAAGGATATGAAAAAGGCGTCTGCACAAAGCGCCAACTATTTCAAATCGCTCGGCATCAAAAAGGGCGACCGCGTGATGCTGGTGCTCAAACGCCACTATCAGTTCTGGTATGCGATCCTTGGTCTGCACAAGCTCGGCGCGGTAGCCATTCCTGCTACACACCAGTTGCAGGCGCACGATTTCGAGTATCGTTTCCAGGCGGCAGGTGTGAGCGCGATCGTTTGCACCGCCGACGGTGATGTGGCCCATCAGGTAGATC
>JAZSHG010000029.1:0-13378 GCA_045533135.1 Acutalibacteraceae bacterium | reverse complement strand
ACACCTGTGTCGGCTGTGGATCTCCTATCTCAAACACCGCCAGCTGTCCTTCCCAAACGCCGATCATAAAACCCCTCTCGCGTTTGGCAAAAGTCGTTGACGGCGTTTCCGGTTGCGGCAACATCTTACCTGCACGTTCCAGTCGCATCAGCACCACGGTCGTTGTACTGAACAGCAAGATGCCTAAGCACAAAAACGTGATGCGCCACATATTTTTTCTCATTTTTCAGCACCTCCTGCCATCAAGGCACCGTCAGTATGCCCCATACAAAGGCAACTATGCGCCAAATCTGCATAATTCTGTTAAAACGGGAAATTCTTACAGTATACTATTTGACTTTTTCATGCTTTTGCAGTAGAATATAGATGTATATCTTTGCGGCTTGCCGCTTTTTATTGGATGTAAAGGAGGAGCTTGGATATGGGAAATTCCAACCGTAAATGGTATCGCCATCCGGCGTTGGTCATTACGAAACAGGCGTTTTCCGCTGTGGCCAAGATTCTGTTGACCGTTATGCTCATCGGCGTCATCACCGTCTGTTTGGTGGTGTCGGTGCTGGCTATTTATGTTTCCGCCAACTTTGACGGCTCGGTAAACCTCCCCAACCTCAGCCAAGTGAACGCCGAAAGCAGTAGTTACATCTACGTTATCGACCCCGAAACAGGCGAATGGGTGGAGGATATGAAGCTGCAGGGCGCAAACCAGATCTGGACGCCGCTGGAGGAAATGCCCACCTATATGAAATATGCTATCATCGCCATTGAGGACGAGCGCTATCTCGACCATAACGGCGTTGACTGGCGACGTACGGTGTCCGCTTTTGCCAATGAGGTGCTCAAATACCTCAACCTGTCGGACAGCACCTATGGTGGATCGACCATCACGCAACAGCTTATCAAAATCCTCAACGAGAAAAACACACCCGATCAGCGCCGTATCGAGGTAAAGATCACCGAGATCTTGCAGGCGTTGGAAATGGAGCGCGGTACATCCTATTCGAAGGATGATATCATTGAGGCTTACCTCAACATTATGCCGATGTCCGAAAACATTGTAGGTGTTGGTTACGCCGCTACCGCCTATTTTGACAAGGATCTCATTGACTGCTCGCTGGCAGAATGTGCATTGCTCGCCAGCGTTACCAACAACCCCTCGGTCTATGACCCCTATGAGAATCCCGAGGCAGCGCGCCGCCGTCAGCGCCTGGTGCTTGCCAAGATGTTTGAGTGCGGTTTTATCACCGAAGACGAGTATAAGCAAGCGCTCGGTGAGGAGCTGGTTTTCCGCCGTCGCAACAACACCGGCCAGATCCAGGACTATTACGTCGATATGGTCATTGAAGAAGTGATCAACGACTTGATGGAAAAATACGGCTACTCCTACAGTTATGCGCAAACGATGGTGTTTTACGGTGGTCTGAACATCTACTCCGCCGAAAACAAGCAGGAGCAGGCTACTGTTGAGGCCGTCTACAAGGATGACACCAAATCCCCTTATCCTGCCAAAATTGAGGGCGACCTTGAAGATCCGCAAACCGGTCTTTTCGTGATGGAATATGACGGCCGTGTTGTGGCCACCATCGGTGCACGCGGCGAAAAAACGGCCAACCGTATTCAAAACTTCTCTACACAAACCCTGCGTCAACCCGGTTCTGCCATCAAGCCGCTGTCGGTATTTGCCCTGGCTGCAGAATATGATCTCATTCACTATTCTTCCATGGTGCGCGATTGCTATCTGACAATGCCCGACGGTTCAAAATGGCCGACCAACTATAAAAAGAGGCCTGCTGATAACGGCGACGTATTGATGACCTACGCCGTACAAAACTCCTACAACACCGTCCCTGCGCGGTTGTTACAGGTCATCACACCGAAAAAGAGCTTTGACTTCTTGAAAGGCTCGCTTGGTTTTGACAGTCTCTATCGCACCTATGTGGATGCGGAAGGCTCTGTTTACACCGACATGGACATGGCACCGTTGGCACTCGGTGCATTCACACAGGGTGTCACTGTGCGTGAAATGTGCGCCGGTTATCAGATCTTTGGCAACGGCGGTGTGTATAATGAACCGTGGTGCTACTACTCCGTGACACAAGGCGATGCCGTACTATTGGAAAAAGATCCCAATTCTTACCAGGTGATTTCTCCACAATCCGCCTATATCGTCAATCGTCTGCTACAAGAGGTCGTCTTTGGCTCACAAGGATCCGGTCGCGACATCCGCAGCAGCTGGAAGGGGTGGGAATTCTTCGCCAAGACGGGTACTACCTCCGGTACGGACAACGGTGACCGCGACGTCTATTTCTGCGGCGGCACACCGAAATATGTGGCGGCAAGCTGGTTTGGCTATGCCTACAACAAGAACCTACGCAGTGCGCAAAAGGCCGCCCGTCCGCTTATGAACGCCGCCATGGTGGCTCTGCATAAGGGTATGGATAAAATGGCATTTGAAGTGCCCGAGGGCATTATAGAGGCCGACTATTGCGTCGACACAGGCCTTTTGGCAACCAAGGATTGTAAGAAGACGATGGTGGGCGTGTATAAAGAAAACTTTATGCCGACCGAATGTACTTTGCACGGTATCGTTCCCCCATCGACTACAACGTCGGGCAGTTCCCCCACCGGTAGCAACACGGCCACCTCCACAAGCAGTGTTAACAACGGCATCTTCGGCCCGGGCCTTACTACAAGTACTTCTGCTTCCACAAGCAGTACTTCTGCACAATAATAAAAAGCTCTCCGCACGCTGTGTGCGGAGAGCTTTTTGTTGCTTATTAAGAAATGGTCAACCACATAGCCGGGCGTACTACGCAGGCATCATAATAGGCACTGCTGCCGCCAAAATCGATCTCGCCGTCAACACTGATGCGCGCGACCATATTCGCCGTGCGACCGGGAGCGCGCAACCAGCCGTAGCTATTGCCCGTGTTATAGTTTTGGAACGCACCCTGCGCCACTGCATAGGCAGTCGGCCACACTGCACGATAGGCACTGGTGGCGGTATCGTGGGTGTTGGGAAGATACTGGTTGGCCTCGCCGATGGAGAGCACAAACAAGCGGTCTGTTGTTTTTTCACCGCCCGGCATATCGGTGACGGTGTTGGCAGGGTTTTCCAGCTCTGCCTCGAGAATAGCCGCTTTTTCGGCATCTTTGAATGCGGCGTTATAGAAGGTGTCGTTGAGCCAGGTGCGCAAAGAGCAATTTGCCCACGTGATGGTCTGTGCATTTTTGTCGTGATAGGGGCGGTTGTCTAAGCCATAAAGGCTCACGGCCAGTGCGCGATCTTCCTCTTTGTGGATGATCAGCCACAAAATCGGTTCGGCGCCGTTTGACGTGTTATTATCCTGCTCGTAGCTTCCCAGCTCCACGACCTGGCCGATCTCGGCTTCAGCGATCGACGCCGCTTTTTTGGGCACTACAGGCGGTTTTGCCGTATCTGCAATCAGCGGCGTATCGGAAGCACAACCGCCAAGCAGTAGCAAAGCCGCCGCCAACAATATACAAAAAACTGATTTCATCCGTTTCATAAAAACGGCCTCCTGTCAACACAAACTATTTTTTACATTATACCACAACTGTTTTCCTGCCGTCAATCCCCATAAACGTCTGCCAGTTTTTGCGCCAGTGCATCCGCATCGCCGTCAAAAAGATAGCCATCGATACCCATGGCAATCGCCCCTGCAATGTTATCGGGGTTGTCATCGACAAACAGACAATCCGCGGCGTTAAGTCCGTAGGTGTTGAGCAGGTGGGCAAAAATCGGCGGATGGGGTTTGACCAAGCCGAGAGGGCCCGAAAACACCAGTCCCTCAAAAAGGGAAAACAGCTCTTTAAGTGATGGAATATTTCGCCATTCCGCGGCAAAGCGGCAACTGATATTCGACAGTAAAAATAGCCGCACACCGCGCGCTTTGAGCGCTTTCACCTGTGCCACAACGCCGTCGATCAGTGGCAAATTTTCTATCCAGCCGTCAAACACCCGACACGCGACCGTGTGCAAGTGCTCCGGCAACTGCGCACAAAACAGGCGCTTCACCTCATCGTCAGTGATAGCGCCGGCATCCAGCTTATCCCAATATTCGCGGGCAAAAACCGCTTGTTCGACCACCGCGCGATCCGCAGGGTCTGTCACATAGACGGCGGTGAGTTGTGTCGGAACGAACCGCACCAGCACCTGCCCAAAATCAAATATCACGTGTTTCGCAGCCATGGCGTTCTCCATTTTCAGCGTGCCAGCCGTTGCAAAAGCGGGCGGGCAGCCTGTATATCACTCTCAAAATCGGTGCAGGCCGCTTCGATTGACACGTAGCCGTCATAGCCGCAAGTAGCAAGCATTTCGGCCAGCTCCTCCACGAACGGGCGGTCAGCCTCTCGCGGTATGCCGCGGTCAACATTGGGGCGAGCGATATGCAAATGTGCTAAACGCCCCTTGGTGCGCAAAAGCTCCGTCAGCGACTCACCGTTACAGGACATATGGTAGGTGTCGGCGTGCAACCTCAAGCGTTCGTCTTGGAGGCTGTCCGCGAACGCAACCGCCTGTGCGACGGTGTTGATGGTATTGGTTTCCGCCGCACGCAGTGGCTCGATCACGATGGTGATACCATAGGTATCCGCCACCTCGATCGCAGTGCGTACCGTTGTCGCAAAGCGTGCGTAGAATACATCAAGAGGCATATCGTCAGGGCGACGGCGCGCCGCGCCGCTACCGATCACCGCCACCTTGCAGCCGAGCGCCGCCGCACGGGCAAGCGCCGCTTTGATATAGGCGCGCACAACATCGGTACTGTCCTCCTGCAAAATCGGGGCATCACCACCAAAAAACAGGTTGAAGGTAAGGGCTTTGAGCTCCAACTCTTCCAAAGTGCGCTTGGCTTGCGCAAATTCTTCATCACTCAAGCAGGATATATGATACAATGGCAACTCGATAAAGTCATATCCCGCGGCTTTGATCGCCGCCGCTTGTTGTACATTGCCACAGACACCGAATTTCATACGAGTCACTCCTCAAAAAATTATACTTCAACAGCCAATCCGTCGCAAGCCACCAACACGCCGTACGGCGCCATACGCTTGACCAGCGTTTCGTGGTCAGTGTGAAGGGTGCGCGCCATATGCGAAATGCAAAAGCGCTTGACGTGAGGGGCAAGTGTTTTTTTCATTTCCAGCACCATGCTGAGATTGTTATGTTCAAAAATGCGATAGTCACCGTCAACATCGCCGATGGTGGCATCCAGCACCAACAGATCGGGTTTTGCGCTGATAATCGCCTGTACCTCGGGATAAAGCAGCCACGCACTGTCCAAGGCATAGAACAAGGTGCGGTTGCCGTCGGTAATGAGGAAGTGCACCGACGGCGAGCAGGTGCCATGATTTGCTTGGTAGGCGTTCACAGTGTAGTCACCCAACACCGCAGAGCTGTCAGCGGCAAGCGACGTAAATTTTGCGCCCAGTACCTCAAACTGCGCCACCGTTTCGGGGCAGAAGTGGTCAGCGTGGGGGTGGGTGTTGATAATATATTTGACCTTGGCAGGGTCTTTGCCGAAGGTTTTCATCGCTTCCATAGCGTGGGGGCCCGGATCGATCAGCAGTGTGTCGTCCACCAGTGCCGATGACCAACGACGGTATTCCCCCGGGTTTTCGGTCAGATCACGCGGCCAATCTGCCGCACCTGTACCCAAAAATAACAGTTGCATACACTTCACCTCAAACAGATTATAGCAAACTCCCCTGACAAAAACAATCATTTTGCGCTGAAATTTTTATTCGACAAACTTTTGCAAAACTGGTGACAAGTCGCCAAAAATATGTTATATTGGTGGTAATCTCAAAGGAGGCTTGGATATGAACTTTTTGGAAGAACGTATTTTGAAAGACGGTATTGTCAAGCCGGGCAATGTCCTCAAAGTGGACAGCTTTCTCAATCATCAGATGGATATCTCTCTGATGGAGGAGATCGGCAGAGAATTTAAGCGCCGTTTTGCACACAAAAATGTTACCAAGGTGATGACGATTGAGGCTTCGGGTATTGGTATTGCCTGCTTTGTTGCCAAAGAATTCGGCGTGCCGATGCTGTTTGCCAAAAAGTCCAAATCTATCAATATTGCAGGCGAGATGTATGTGGCCGAGGTGGAGTCCTTTACCCATCAGAACAAAAATCAGGTCATCGTCTCCAAAAAGTTTTTGAGCGAAGATGACCATCTGCTCATCATCGATGATTTTCTGGCAAACGGTTGCGCCTTGCAGGGGATGATCTCACTGGCAGAGTCCGCAGGCGCTACGGTTGAGGGCTTGGGCATTGTTATTGAAAAAGGGTTCCAGATCGGCGGCCGTGTCATCCGCAATTTGGGCTATGACCTCGAATCCCTCGCCATCATTGACGCGATGGATGCCGAAACAGGCACTATCACCTTCCGCGAGCAATAAAAGGATATATAAAAAAGCACCCGTCTTTTCGACGGGCGCTTTTTATTATTCTCTGGGGCCGACATCGGTGCAATCGATTTGTCTAAAGCCCATTTGCAGTACGGGAGAGGCGTCGCACAGGGTGAAATCGTCTTGCGCGATATCCTTAAACTGCGGGTTGACAAACACGCTGTCAGACTCCATACCAACGGTATCGCGTGCGTCGTCATAGGTGAATTTCTTGTCGCCGACCGTCACGTACACGCCGTCATATTTTCCGTTAAGGTCAAAGAGGAAGTTGCCGCTCGACTGAATCGACGCCAAGGCGTACTCGTTATCGATGGTGACAGAAAAAGGCGGTGTGCCGTCCAAAACAAGGATATTCTTTTCGCACAAAAGTCCACTCTGTTCGGTACTGCGCGTAAGTCTTACAACGCTCTCGCGGCAAAAGGCGAAAATATTGTTGCGCACCGTGTTCCTATGCCCATAGTGGTGATGATAGACGTTGTCGGAGATGCGGTAGCAAATGTTGTTTTCCAGCGTGATACAGCTACTGCCCTCGTCGGTATACAGGGCCCATCCGCCGTAATGCTTGCTGATGATATCGTGGATGACGTTGCCGCGAACAAGGGTACCCTCTTGTCTGCCGAGCGTATATATGCCGCCCATATCCGAAAGAGGGCCACCGCCGAGATGGTGGATGTGGTTTTTCTCGATGACATTGCCGTGGCAGATGCTGTTGCCAAAGCCCCATACCCAGCCGCACGACACACCTGTGTAATACAGATGGGCAATGTCGTTGTGCGCCACCGTACATTCATATACGTGCCGCAACAGCACACCGCACGCGGCGTAATACCGTCTGCCACCGTAGTGTATCGTGTTGTCGGTGATGGTCAGGCAACGGGTATGGGTGGCTTCGTCGCTTCCGTATTCACCGCCACAGGCATACACACCACCGCCGCCAACTTGCGCTATATGGTTGCCGACAATGGCGATTTTGACACAACCGTCTTTGATATTGACCGCGTGCACGCCAAGGCAGTGCAAATGGCAATGCTCCAGCGCACAACCATAGGCATATGCAAACTCAACACTGCCGTGCGCATGGCACACCGACTGAATATCCGAGGCAAAGCCGTCGTCTTTACGCGGATGGGTGCAAATGTCCTTATTGCCAACGCTTTTATATTCGCCCTTGGTATAGCCAAAAGATAAGCCGCGGATATACACGTGCGCCGCTTTTTTCTCTTTGGTGCCTTTGATGATGAGCAGCTTGTTGGTGATGGGGATATAGCCGACCAAATTCTGCGCTTCTTCATCATTTTCAGGGATATAGTATAGCTTCTTCGCCTGTTTGTCGCAGTACCACTGGCCGGGCTGTGAAAACATTTCGCCCACGTTCTCGATGACGTATTCCATGTTAAAAGCGGGGGTTGCCGTTGAGACAGAAAAGCGCGAGAGATAGGTCATGGTGATCTTTTTGGTCTGCGGGTCAAACGATTCGATCGGCGAATGCTCGTCGATCCAGTGGTGGTAATAGCTGATATAGGCGTCTTCCATATTGCGGAAATTTTTGATGACCTCGAAATCTTCGTCCTTGGCGATAAACCACTTGGAGCTCTTGTACAGCTCCAAATCCTGCACCTCGACCTCTTTGGGGGAAAGCGTGCCGGTTTGCGGATAGCGCGTCACCTTTGCCGCTTTGCCGCCGATGTAAAAGTCCGAAAAGTTGAGGCTTTCGAGATGCGAAACGTCGGCGGAATAACAGCTGACGCCGTTAAAAACATCCGACTTGAAATGGCGAATTTCCACGCCGCCGCGGATCTCGGTTTGGGTATAGGGCTCCACCGTCACGCCAAACGCCGTTTCGTCAATCACCACGGGTTTGCTGACAACGTATACCTCGTCGGTAATTTTCACCGAAACAGGGTGGTCATAACCCTGTTTGCGCATATCGGAAACGATGGCCAGCGCCTTTTCCAGCGTTTTGACGGGCCCGTTGCCCTCTGCCGTAGTGGTGAGGTAAAAGCCGTTGTTGTCGTCACTGCCCACATTTTGGGATACGTACAAGGTGCAAACATTATGTAAGCCGGGCATCTTTCCCTCTCCTTTACACGGTGAAAATAATGGCGGCGATTGCCAAAAGAATACTGATGATTTTGGCAGGCTTCACGGGATCTTTGAAGCAGAAGGTGTCAAACAGGAAGTTGATGCAAATGGTAAGCGGCGGTCCAAAGACGGAGGCGAAAAACAGATCGACCTTGCCGACGATCACCATCGACAGCAGTGTGGATATGTTGGCTGTGAGCACCGCCGCCAGTGCGAAAACAGCCGGCTTTATGAGGTGTCTGCCGACACTATTGTAGCTGTCGCGCTTGAAAAACACGTGACGGTTCATATAGAGAACGAACGGAATCATTATCACGTTGGTGTAAAAACAAAAGACGTTTTCATTCAAGCAATCGGGGACAGTATGATACAGCTTCATCACAATTTTGACAGCACCGCTGTTTAACGCCAACAAGCAACAAAACAGCATGCCTTTGAGTCCCGTACCGCTCTTCTTGGCGGCAAAATACGGTACCGAAATGGACAACAGTGTGAATAAGAAGCCGACACCATCTTTTAACCCAATGGTTCCCTCAAAAAACAACGCACCTGCAAGGGCAGATATAATGAGGGCACCTGCGCTCGAAAACAACCCCACGTCAACCATTGATGCGGTTTCAAGAGCGCGCAGTTGCAGGAACACCGAAAGATAGCACAAACACGCAAACACAGCGGCAAACAGCAGCGTGACCAAATTGACGCGCAGGTCAAAGCGGCACAAAGCGGCAAAAAACAACAGCGCGCCGAGGATGTTGACGGTGTAATACAGCCCGTCCCCCAGCTTGTTCCCACTCACGGATTTGCGGTATGTTTTCATAAAAGCCGTGCTGAGTCCGCCAGCGAATGTGCTGATGATAAACAAGGCGTAGATCATAAAGACTCCCCTTTGGCGTGCTTGTCAGGTGTATTATAAGCCACGCTATTTGAAAAAGCAAGGCTTTTTGTTATCACAAAGAAATGCCTCCGGCTATAAAAAGCGGCGTGAAAAATCACGCCGCTTTTATTTATCGAACCGTTACCAATTCTTCTCGCGCTTTGCGTTTTTTGGCACGCAGTGGATCGTCCGCCTGCGGATAGCCCAGCGTGATGACCAAACGCACGGGTTTGTCAAGCCCGCAGGCCTTGCGGATCTTGTCATCGTCAAACCACCCCAGCATACAGCTACCTAGTCCTTGTGCCGCCGCTTCGGCGGTGATGTAGGCGGCAACAATGCCGATATCCATCGAGCGATAGTCGTTTTTCTTGACCTTGGCGCCCAGCGCCCCCGATTTTACGTACGATTCCTCCGAAATGACCAGCATCACGGGCGCATCGGCGGCAAATTTGTTCATCCCCATCCCCGTCGTAGCTTTGGCAACTGCCAGAGCCGTTTCACCCGTGCAGACCGTGATGTGATACGGCTGGCCGTTGCAGGCCGAGGGGGCAAGGCGCGCCGCCTCCAGCACGGCATCCAGTTTTTCCTGCTCGACGGCACGAGCGGCATCATAGCGGCGGCAGGATTGCCGCGCTTTGGCGATTTCGAGAAAGTTCATAGTTTCCACTCCTTTTATATGTCACGCAGTGGTCGGTGCGGCATCCTGCACGCCGACGATGGCTTCCAGTTCCTCTTTGGCCTCCGCCTCATCATAGGTGGAATAGCGCACGTGCAGGGTGTCACCCTCGAGGATGGATTTGCCGCCGTGTTCATCCACCACCGTCTTGCGACTTTCGTCGTGGGTGATGGACAGCACGAACAGATTGGCAGGCCAGAAAATATCGCGCACCTGTTTGCCGATGGCAAACGCATCTTTTTTCACCACCACGAAGGTGTCGATGAGCACAGGCGTTTTCTCCTCTTCCAACAGCTCCACCTTATCCTCCACCGCTGTATCATTGATGGATTTCGCACCAAACATTTCGGTGATCATATAGGATACGGCGCAGACGGTGATAACGTAGAGGATGTTCATATGGCAGTTGAGTACCTCAACGGCAAACACCACCGCGGTGATGGGCGTTTTCATCATTGCGGCAATACAGGCGATGATGCCAAAGGTCAAAATCACCGAAAAATAGGCGGCATCGAGTCCACAATAGGTGGTGAGAATCTCACCAAATACGGCGGCGACCAGCGCACCCAGCGCCAGCATCGGGATAAACATACCTCCTGTCACGCCGTTGGTATTGGCGCTGAGCATCAGGGTGGCGCGTACGATCAATATCAGCAACAGGGTGACGATGGGAAATCCACCATCGAACAGCGAGAGCAACAGGTGGTGTCCCGACGAAACACTGCTTTCAACCAGCAGGCCTGCAACCACGGTCAGCGCGAACACGGCGAATATTTTGTAGGGCAAGCCCACTTTTTTGAGCGTTTGATTGAAAAAGGTGCTGATGGCGCGGTAGTATTTCAAAAACAGCACCGCAAAAAGGCCGATCACGATACCGATGCAAACAGGTAACCACACATCTTTGAGCGACAGCGCCATCGTTTGGTGGTTTTCAAATATGGCGGTATCGACACCGAAAAGCGGCGCCAGCACGGTGCTGGTGAAGTTGGCAAAAATGACCGATATGGTCGACACGATGATGATCATCGGCGAGATACGCTGGTGCGCCTCCTCCACGGCAAACATAATGCCCGAAATCGGCGCACCCGTTGCCACAGAAAAGCCTGCACAAGCACCGCCCGTCATGGAATATCTGTCCCACGCGCGATGTTTTTTGGCAAACACGCGCACAGCACCGCGCCCGACCGCCGTACCGATCTGCACCGACGGGCCTTCGTTGCCAAGCGGCACGCCCACCAGAAAGGAGGACAGCGACAGCGCGATAACGCCCACCAAGTTGCGCAACCATTTGAAGGTGATAATACCGCGCAAAATAGCAATCGAGGTCGGGATGCCGCCGCCCTTGAGGTTTGGCACGCGTTTGTAGATGAATGCGAACAAAAACGATGCGCCGAGCAACACCACGGCGGCAAGCACCAACCAAAGGGGCTGTTCTTTGAAAAGGCGATACAGCCACTCGGACCATTCCACCACATAGGTAGCGGCTTTTTTATACAACAGCACGATGACGGCGGTGAAAATACCTGTGATCGAGCCGAAAACGATTGAGGGAACGATCAAATTGAGCAAAAACTGTTTGCGCGACTTTTTCATCCGTTTCCCTCCCCTTCCTTATGGTTTGTAAAACGGCTTTTATATAGTATATCGGAAAATGGCCGTCTTGTCAACGCACGCCCTTTTTGTGCAACAAAAAAACAAAGAACCCGATAAACGGGTTCTTTGTGATAATGACTGATGGTTTCAGCGCTGAACAGCAGCTTAACCGTAGTATTGATCCAAGACGTCGGAGACCACCTCTGACCAAACGATCAGGTTCTCGGGGCGGCCGGAGACGGTGCTGATATCCTTGAGCGTGAACTCAACGGGACAGCCGTATTTTTGACAAAGCTTGACGGTGGTTTCGGTCTCACGGCGAATCACATCGGGGTCGGTGGTCATGGCTACGTGCGCGGGGTTGGGCTTGCGGGAATAGACGTAATGACCGCCAAGCCTTTCGGCCATAACCTCCTCCCTGGCCCAGGGAGAAACGCCCACTTTTCGCAGGTTGGGGATCTTGAAGATAACGTCCAGCTTTCTGTCCAGCGGCTCACAACAACCGTAGTAGGTATAGGCAAACCGCTTTGATTGCTCTATCGTGTACTGTATGTCGAACTCATAGTGCATTTCGGGAGATACGTCGGAGAAGCCCTGCGCCATAGTTCTGTACCAGGTGGCCTTCCAGCCGTCCTCGGCAAGACCGGAAACAAGCGCGGGGGTGCAGTGCACAACGGGGGCTGTGGGGTCAACGTGAAGCTCCTTCTCTACAAAATCCATTTCCGCCCTGACGATATCCTGAAAGCGCTGTCTGATGGCGTGTAGGTATTCGGGGCGGTCGTAAAAATCGTAAATGACCGGCTCCATACCTCTGTATCTGACGATTTTATCCCACGCGGCATCGTAGTACATCCCTATTCCGCAGAGCTTGACAGGCATACTGTCTCCGAGAAGCTCGGTGTACCATTCCATATTACGCTCATCTTTATCGGGGCGCGCGGTGAAGGTGGGTATCTTGATCTGCTCCAGCATTTCCTCGTTTTCAAGGAGATCGTGATAGCAATGAGATACGATATTATTGGTATCATCGGTGCGAAGGATGTGATCCTCCGGCGTAAGACCCACACCGCTTGAGTCATAGGACATAGTGACGCGGAAGAACGGCTCCATCACGGTGTCCGCCTTAAAATGCTTGCGGCGGTATATGGCGCGACGCAAAAAAGCCTCGACATTTCCGGCATTTTCGTCCTCACAAAGCGCGGTGAGCTCACCATCTATATCCATTTGATACCACGGAATCTCGTCTATCAACACGGGCGGGCGGGTAAGCTTCAGATCATTGGTATCAAGCATACGCTTGTTCATAGCCTTTTGCTTTTCGTCGGTGGCAAGCTCCATATATTGTTTGGCCAGTTCACGGACGATTCGTTTATCATTTTCGGTCATGGATATCACCTCTTGGGATTCATTATAGCACGAATCGAACAAATCTCAAGAGAGAATCTTGAGAAAGTAGCGTTAACCTTGGTCACCATGGCAACGCCCGCCTTTTTTTGCCGCATAAAAAAGCAAAGAGCCCGATAAATATCGGGCTCTTTGTAATAATGGCGTATGGTTTAGCCGACGCAGAACAGCATCGCTTCGCCGCCGTTGGCCTCATAGATATAATTTCCGTTTCCGTCGCGCTTGGTGTAATCCTTCCAGCTGGCAGAGGCGGTGTCGAAATATTTAAGACCGCCTTTGATGGTCAGGAAGGTGAGCTTGTTTTTGCCGAGCGTACC
>JAZSHG010000091.1:0-3569 GCA_045533135.1 Acutalibacteraceae bacterium | reverse complement strand
CAAAGTCAAGGGAAAAGACAAAAAAATTCGGTGCGACTCTTTACTTGCCATACAAAATCTGCTATACTGACTGATAGATTTTCCAAGGATGGTGATTCCTTTTATGAAACATATTATTCTGCTGTGTGACGGCATGGCTGACCGTCCGCTTGAAGAGCACGGCGGCAAAACGCCGATGGAATTGGCGGACAAACCGACAATGGACAGCCTTGCGCCCAAAAGCGAGGTGGGTTTGGTACAGACGGTGCAAGCCGGTATGAAGCCCGGCAGTGACGTGGCCAACCTTTCTGTGCTGGGCTATGATGCCCACGCCTATTACACGGGTCGCTCACCATTGGAGGCCGCCAATATCGGCATTGACCTGGCGGATGATGACGTGGCGTTGCGTTGTAATCTTGTCACTCTGTCCGATGCCCCTGACTATGCCGACAAGGTTATTGAGGACTATTGTGCTGACGATATCCCTACTGAAGAAGCCGACGAGATCATCAAAACACTGCAAGCGGCATTCGGCGGCGGTGAGTTTGATTTTTACACAGGCACCAATTACCGCCACTGCCTTGTATGGCATCGCGGCTGTGAGCAGGTCGGCGATTTGACACCGCCCCACGATATCACAGGGCAGGTCATCGGCGCCCACCTGAACACCGACGAGGCGGCGGCACCGCTGTTGGCGCTGATGGAAAAAAGCGTAGATTTGCTCAAGGACCACCCTGTCAACGTGGCGCGCAAAGCCCGTGGCTTGCGCCCGGCCAATGCGATCTGGCTGTGGGGACAGGGCAAGCGTCCGCAGTTGCCTGATTTCACCGAAAAAACAGGACTTAAAGGTGCGATGGTGTCGGCGGTTGATCTGCTTAAAGGCATTGCGCGTATCGCCCACATGCGTGTGTGTGAGGTTGACGGTGCCACAGGCTATATCGACACCAACTACGAGGGCAAGTTGAGCGCGGCTGTGACCGCACTCAAAGATGGCTGTGACCTTGTGTATATCCACCTGGAAGGTCCCGACGAGTGTGGACACCGTGGTGAAACGGACAACAAGATGAAGGCTATCGGCGATATCGACAAGCGCATTTTGCGCCCGCTTATCGATGCGGTAGCGCCAATGGATGACTTCGACCTGCTGGTACTGCCCGATCATCCGACACCGCTTTCCCTGCGCACCCACGTGGCGGATGCCGTGCCGTACCTGCTCTATCGCAGTTATGCGCCCAAAACCGATGGCCCTGCCAGCTTCTGTGAAAAGACTGCCGCCGCATCGGGCGTCAAAATCGCAGTCGGGCACACGCTCATCGACCGCTTGATCAACCCTTAAACAAAAAGCTCTGCGCTTTTGGCGCAGAGCTTTTTTATTTCCTTTTCTTCCGAAGCAGTGCTTGCAAACGCAGGGCCTCTGTACGGCGGCGCGCGGCTTCATCCGTGTCGATCGTCCAAACACCCTCCGCCAGCCGCAAGACGGTACCCTCGCACGTGTCGGGCGGCAACTGTGCCAACGGAACGGTTTGCATTGTGCCGTTTTCGTCCTCCAGTACCGCCAAGCCGTTTTCTATGCGATCTACTGAAAAAATCACTACCGCCACCTCACTTTTCTGTTTCGACCCAAACCGTTTTGCCGTCGGTAGTAAAAATGATGTTGCCGTGTATATCCGAGCGATAGTTTTTAATCCCCATTTCCTCGACCAGGGCCAGCGGTTCTTCATCGGGGTGCCCGTGTTTGTTGTTCTTGCCACAGGTCATTACGGAATAGGTGGGATCGACCTCTTCGATAAAGGCTTTGTGAGAAGAGGTACGACTGCCGTGATGTCCCAGCTTAATGACATCGGCAGAAATATCTTGCCCCGATTGCAAGATGAGCTCTTCCGAGGGTATTTCGGCATCGCCCATGAGCAGGAAATGTACGTCCTCACAGGTGACACGGCAGACGATGGATTGGTTGTTCATATCCTTTGTCTGTTCCAGTGGCGCCAGCACCGTCAATACCATGTCACCGATTTGAAAGCTGTCACGCGGTACGACTTCGATGACCTCAACATCCTTTTGGGCAAGCGCGGTAAGCATATTGAGATAGGTCTTGGTGGTTGGGGTGTCCTCCTCCGCCATGTAGGAAAGCAGGAACTTGTCGATGGTGATGTTGTTGATAACCTCGGTCATACCGCCGATGTGGTCGGCGTGAAAATGCGTGGCAATGACATAATCCAAGCGTGTGATCTGTTGCTCTTGCAGATAGTCCAGTACCTTCTGTCCATCGCCGTTTTCACCGGCATCGATCAGTACGCTCTGCTTGTGATTGGTAAGCAAAATGCTGTCGGCGTTGCCCACATCGATCACGTGCATCTGCCAATCATCGGTAAGCGGTGGGGCATCCTCTTCGGAGGAGAAAAAAGAGAAGAGCTCCTCCCACGAGGGCAAAAACGGCGTGTAACAGCGAGCACTGATCTCCATCAGAGCAAAAAACGACAGAAAAACAGATGCCAGCGAGACAAACAGGATATATAACCCCTTGTGTTTGCCGTGCTTGCGCTTTTTAGCCATCAGCTCGCCTCATTTCTTGACTTTTTTCTTGTGTATCTGCCGAATGGTCGGCTTTTTAGGCTTCGCTTTCGGTGTGGTGTGATCGGGCGGAATCAAGCAGTGAGGGCCTGTGCCGATCAAATCTGTGCGCCCGATCTTTTGCAAAGCCGAGCGTACAAACGCCCTGTTTTCGGGACGGAAGTATTGCAACAGAGCGCGTTGTTGCGCCTTTTCCTCAGGTGTGCGCGGCACGTAGACGGGTTTTAAGGTGTAGGGATCCAGCCCTGTGTAGAACATCGCTGTTGACAGCGTGCCCGGAGTGGGATAAAAGTCCTGCACCTGCTCGGGATGAAGCCCGGCCTCCTTGAGAAACACCGCCAGCTCCACCGCTTCACGCAAGGTGCTGCCGGGGTGCGAGGACATCAGATACGGCACCAAAAACTGCTTTTTGCCGATGCTTTTTGTCAGCTCATAAAACCGCTTTTGGAAACGACGGTAGGTGTCGATCGCCGGCTTGCCCATTTTGGTGAGTACGGCCGTCGAGCAATGCTCGGGCGCTACCTTCAGTTGTCCACTGATGTGGTGTTCGACCAGCTCCTTGAAAAAGCTCTCATCTTTGTCTGCCAACAGGTAGTCAAAGCGTATCCCTGAACGGATAAATACCTTTTTCACCTTGGGAATACTGCGCAACCGCCGTAAAAGATGCAGATAGTCCTTGTGGTCAGCGACCAGTGCAGGGCAGGGCTTTGGCGCCAAGCAGGTCTTGCCTTTGCAAAGTCCGGCTGTCAGTTGCTTGTCGCAAGAGGGGCGGCGGAAGTTGGCGGTCGGGCCGCCGACATCGTGAATATAGCCTTTGAAATCGGGCAGCTTGGTCAGCGCGATCGCCTCGCGCACTACCGATTCCTCACTGCGGCAGGTGATGCGCCGCCCTTGATGGAAGGCGATAGAACAAAAGTGACAGCCGCCAAAGCAGCCACGGTTGTGGGTAATGGAAAACTTTACTTCCTCGATACCGGGGACGCCGCCGAGCGCCTCATAGGAGGGGTGATAGGTGCGCT
>JAZSHG010000059.1:0-2276 GCA_045533135.1 Acutalibacteraceae bacterium | reverse complement strand
TCCTAAGCCCGCTTGGCCTCCGACTTCACTTCCACCACCGCTGCCGATACCACTACGACGCAGGCAACGACCACCACAGCGGAGGAAACCGATATGACAACATCCACCACCGATTCCACCTCTACCTCTGTCACGACAGAGCCCCAAGCGTCGGGCACCGCATCCACTATGGCGGCACCCACCACCACTACCAAAAAAGTGACAACGGCTACCAAAGCCTCGACCACTACTAAAAAAACGACCACCACCACCAAGGCGCCGACCACAACGCTTGCGCCCATCACGCCTACCGCCCCCTACAAGGTGGCGCTCACCGACAATCGTCTGCACTATGAAGGCCGCACGATGATCGAAAACAACAGCGTGTTGCTCGACTGGACAGGTACGGGTGTGACCATGCAGGTGCAAGGTGGCGATGTGCGCGTAAAACTCACGAGCGACCATTCGCCGTCGAGCGATTTGGTGCCCTGCTTTGGCGTGTATATTAATGGCAAACGCAAAAAGACCGTCTTTGCCACCTCCTTTACCGAGTGGCACACAGTGGCAAGTGGCCTGCCCACCAACCGCTACACCACCGTTTCCATTGTCAAGCTCAGCGAGGCGATGTATTCCTCTGCCACGCTGTTTGATATCGAGCTAACGGGCGTTTTGGGCCCCAAACCTACGTTGCCCGACCGCAAAATGCTCATTCTCGGTGACTCCATCACCTGCGGATGGGGCACCAAAACCGAAAGCGCAAGCGAAGGCTTTACCACCCCCACCGAAGATGGCTCGCTGACCTATCCGTGGTTGCTTGCCGACCGCTTTAGCGCTCAAAAGCATATTTTGGCGGTCAGCGGCAATGGCCTGGCCACCTCTAATCAAGGCCTCACCAACGCCAATCTGTTGCCGCAACAGCTTCCCTTTGTGCATTACGAAGCGGATTACAGCGGCCCGCACTGGGATCACAGCCAATATCAGCCTGATCTGATTTTGGTCAATCTCGGTACCAACGATGTGTTTGCAGGCAGTCCTGCCGATCGTTTGGCAAACGGCGTCAAGAGCTTTTCTGCCACCCTGCGTCAGACCTATCCCAACGCTACCATCGTGTGGGTATATGGCTTGATGACCGCGGCACAGGAAGAAACCATCCGCGTGGCGGCGGAAGAGGTTGCCGAAACGGATAGCAAGGTGCATTATTTGTATGTTGACACGGTATATGGCAACGAGCTCGGCTCCGGCACACACCCCAACGAGCGCGGACATAAGCGTGCCGCCGATGAACTCGAACCCCAGATCCGCGCGATCATGGGCTGGTAAAAAGGAGAATCCGTATGTTCAATACGCTCTCATTAACCGATACCCGTCTGCAATATGACGGACGCGTGCGCGGCGCCGAGGACAGCGTGCGGCTGGATTGGAGCGGATGCGGCATCACCCTGCGTGTGCAAGGTGGCGCGGTGCGTGTGCGTCTGCACGCCGAGGAAACAGGCGGCCAGGGGAGTCCCTGCTGTAAAGTGCTGATAGACGGTGTGCCCACCGTCACCTTCGCAGTAGCCGCCGCCTCGCAGTGGTATATGCTCGCGCAAGACCTGCCCGGTGACCGCGTGACGACGGTGCGGCTGATCAAGACGAGCGAACCGCAATTCGGTGCTGCTTGGCTTGATGGTGTGCAGACGACCGCCGAGGTGTTGCCTGCCGCGCCGCTTCCCACACGCAAGATGCTCTTTATCGGCGACTCCATCACCTGCGGCTATGGCGTGTTTTCGGTCTTTTCCGACCCTTTTACCACCGATACCGAGGATATCACCGCTACGTATGCGTGGCTGCTCGCCGACCGCTTTGACGCTGTGCGACACATTCTGTCTGCCAGCGGCTACGGCGTTGCCACCGCCAATAACGGTAGCACCACCGAATGCTTGATGCCGCCTGTCATACCGCTCGTGCAGTTTGACGCCAACGGCCGAGGCGAAAAATGGGATGCCGCCGCCTTTAATCCCGATGTGGTGGTGGTCAACCTCGCCACCAACGATGCGGCGGCGCAAAGCCCTGCCGACCGCCTGCAAAACGGCATCGCCGCGATGCTGCGCGACCTGCGCAAAACCTATCCTGCCGCCCCCATCGTGTGGCTCTATGGCGCGATGGTGCTGTGGATGGAAGATACTGTGCGCGAAACGGTCAACACCTTTGCCGCCACCGACGGCAACACCTATTATCTCCCCATCGTGCCTGTCACGCAGGACGAGATGGGCTCTGTCGGGCATCCCAATGCCAAAGGACAACGCCGCATTGCCGAC
>JAZSHG010000188.1:0-3392 GCA_045533135.1 Acutalibacteraceae bacterium | reverse complement strand
TTGGTGGTGCATATCCACGATCATGCCGGTGCGTGTGCCGGCAGGCCACATACCAAGCTGGGTATAGGCGGTGACCATACACATAAGTCCCAAAAGGCCTGCCATAAGTGGGAAAAACCACACAGGGCGCTCGCGCTTTTGGTCGTTATCGGTGGTCATCTGGTGGTACACAAAGAAGCCTAAACCGCCCAGCAAAATGCCGATTTCGATGGGGAACAGCACACTTTTGAGTGCAAACGGTTCTTCTTCCTCTACCATTGCCTCCTCGTTGCCGGAAAACACCATCGTGACCAGCAACGCCAAAGCAAGCAACAGTACCGTCCAAAACACAGCGCGCATCACGCGCTCAGAGGTTTGTGCTTTCATAATAACACTCCTTTTTCGTCGTCAAGAGGTCGCCGCGGCATCGGCCTGTTGCCACAGGTCGTTGAGCACCGCGTGCAAGGCATCCGCCAAGGGGCTTTGCGCCTCGCGCGCCACCCAAAGGGTAACGCGGTCGCCCACAACGCCCACCACGCGGCGTGCACACAAGCTGTGGGGAGAGAGCAACGACGGCGGCAACGGCTCGTCGAAGCTATAGGTCTGCGTGCGCCGTCCCAGCATCATCAGCCGCACCGCCGCATCGGGGATGTGGCAAACAGGCAAACGGTCGGGAGCGGCAGAGGCGTGCTTTAGCTTGCCGTCGGGTAAGGTGGGCAACCTGTCGCCGTCAGACAGACGCGGATAGACGGTCAGCTCGGGATACACGAGCGGATGGCTTTGCGCTAACGGATGTGAGCGGGAGAAGATGACCACGGGAGCCGCCTGCCGCCAAAAGGCCGCCGTCAACCCCATGCTCTCGGCTTGTGCAGTGAGCACACCGGCCTCTTGCGCCGTACAGCGCACAAGGCCGCCGTCGGCGCCCTCAGCCACTGCGCGCAACACCTCATCCTTTTGCGCGACCGTCACCGAAAATCCGGCTTCAACACCCAACCGCACCGCCGTTTCGGTCAGCGCAGGGGCCAGTAGCGGCGAAGGGGTTGCCGCCACCGTCAACACAGGATGCTCGTTGGGGGACACAAACAGGGACTCCAACTCATCCAACTGTGTGAGCAAGGCGTTTGCCTGTTGCAACAGGGCTTGTCCCTGTGGCGTGGGTACAGCGCCGCGTGAGGTGCGTATAAACAACGCCACCCCCAGCTTGGCTTCCAGCTCTTTGAGCGCCTTGCTCAAATTGGGCTGTCCCACCCCCAAATTGTCTGCCGCCTGTGAGATGGAGCCTGTGCGCCCTACCTCTGCGGCATACCGCAAATGGGTGATGTTCAAAGGAGTCCCTCCTTTACAAATATATACAAAACCTATTATATACCGAAAAGCACACAAAAGTCAACGCCACCGCCACACAAAAAGCACAAGCCCCCTCCTTTTTGGGTGTTGCCAAGCAAGAGGGGGCATGATATAATACATGTATTAGCGAAAAGGGTCGAATTTGAGGGGGCTAAACGCGTGGTTTTTTCGAACTTACTGTTCTTGTACATATTCTTTTCGGGCTGTATGCTGTTTTGCCTGCTGTTTCGCGGCATTCGCACCCAAAACGCCATACTGCTGTTGTTTTCCCTGCTGTTTTATGCGTGGGGTGAACCGAAATATCTCCTGTTGCTCATAGGTGTCGCGCTGGTGGATTATTTGTGTGCGCTGGCCGTAGGCAAAAGCCGTACCAAAGGCGCAAAGCGGCTGTTTATGTTGATCGCCTGTGTGTCCACCCTGGGCGCTTTGGCGGTGTTCAAGTATACGGGCTTTGTCGCCTCCACCCTGCAATCCGTCTTTGGCATCCCGGAAATCGTGCCGCAGATTATGCTGCCCATCGGCATCTCGTTTTACACCTTCCAGGCGCTCACCTACGTCATCGACGTCTACCGTGGCGAGGTGCCGCCCCAGCGCAACTTTTTCTATGTACTGCTGTATGTCAGCCTGTTCCACCAGTGCGTAGCAGGCCCTATCGTGCGCTATCAGGATGTCGCCAATGAGATCGTGATGCGCAAAGTGAACCGCTCGGATATCGGCAGTGGCATCACCCGTTTTGCCACCGGCTTGGCCAAAAAAGCGATGCTGGCAGATGTGTGCGGCAAAATTGCCGATACGGCACTGCTCAGCGATGAAACGGCATCCAATATCGCCCAGCTCGCCGAAAACCAGGCCGCCCTTGCCGCCAAGCCCGCCTCTATGCTGTGGCTGGGCGTGCTCGCCTATATGTTGCAGATCTATCTCGACTTCTCGGCCTATTCCGATATGGCCATCGGTATGGGCAGGATGGTCGGCTTCCACTACAAAGAAAACTTCAACTATCCCTACACCGCACGCACCGTGCAGGATTTTTGGCGGCGGTGGCACATGTCGCTGTCCACCTTCTTCCGCGACTATGTGTATATTCCGCTGGGCGGCAACCGCAAGGGGCTCCCTCGCACCCTGCTCAATATGCTGATCGTGTGGGGACTTACTGGCCTGTGGCACGGCGCCAGCTGGAACTTTGTGCTGTGGGGGCTCTACTATTTCGTGTTTTTGGCGTTGGAACGCCTGTTCCTCGGCAAATTGCTCCAAAAGATCCCTGCCTTCATTGGCCGTATCTATACCCTGGTCGTGGTGCTGTTCGGCTGGATATTGTTCCGCTTTAAGGATATGACCCTGTGCATGACGGTTGCCGGCGGCCTGTTTGGCCTCAACGGCAACGCGTGGAGCGGGTTTGAAGCCACGCAGATGTGGATGCAGTACGCGCTGTTTTTGCCGCTGGCCGTGCTGGCGGTCACACCGCTTATCACCAAACTGCGCGCGTGGCTGGAAAAACGGTGCTTGACCTCCGGGCTGGCGATGGCGACCATATCGGTTGCCCAGGTGGTCTTTCCACCGATACTGCTTTTGCTCTCCACCATGACCTTGGTGGGCGACACGTACAGCCCGTTTTTGTATTTCCAATTCTAAGAAAGGGGGATTTGCCCAATGAGCGAAAACAAAACGCCGCGTCACGCGAAAAAGAATTCCGCACGCCCGTGGGAAAAATTACAGATCGCTGTTTTTGCCCTGACGCTCACAGGAATGACCGTTTTGGGATTGCTGTTGCCGTTGCGCCCGACCGTGTCGGAAAGTGAAAAACGCAAGCTGGCTGAATTCCCCGATTTTTCGTGGGAGGCGCTTATCAGCGGCGAATATTTCAAGGGTATCAGCACGTGGTATGCCGACACCTTCCCCCTGCGTGAGCTGTGGGTAGAGGCCAACGGCCGTTGGGAAGATGCCTACGGCTTACCCCAAAAGGAGGATGTCAATGTCCACGGCGATGTGCCACAGGGGGATGAGATCCCCGATGTGCCGGATGCCCCGTGGCAGCCCACGCCGCCGACGGCGCCCATCATCGTGCCGAC
>JAZSHG010000139.1:0-5308 GCA_045533135.1 Acutalibacteraceae bacterium | reverse complement strand
TGTGGGACATTGCCAAATAAAAGAGCAGGCTTTTGCCTGCTCTTTTTTATTTTACAGCTTTTCGTTGAGTTTTTTACCTGTATGGCGCATGCACAGATATACGATAATCCAAACGAGCGCATAGCCGCCCACAAAGACACCTGTAAATATCAGTAAGGCATTCCACGAAAACGGGATCCATGCGTTGACGAGGTAGCAGGTGACGTAGGCAA
Source organism: Acutalibacteraceae bacterium (assembly GCA_045533135.1). GTDB lineage: Bacteria > Bacillota > Clostridia > Oscillospirales > Acutalibacteraceae > HGM12789. Next base: position 5,096 of record JAZSHG010000139.1, on the reverse strand, counting down.
TATAGTATAACGAAAAGTGGCAGAACAGCGAACGGGCTAGTGACCAATGCTCAATCTGGTTAAACACACTGGCTCCTGCAACCAAAAAGACCATCACATAGGTAGATATAACTGCCAAAAGCATTCCCGCACCGCCAATAGAAAAAGACGGTGTGGATTGGGAGATGGCAAAATAAATAACCGCCGCAATAATAGGGCCAAAGCCGCCAAACATCAAGCCGCGCTGCAGAAACTTTTTCAAATAAACATTCATCACAATCCCATCCTTTCTTTAACGTTTCTGAGTTGTCGTCTAGACACGTAATCGATATAGTTGTTTTTAAAGATCACTCGTAGTGTGCCGGAAAAAGCTGTATCAAATCTTTCAATTTGGCAAATATTGGCCACGCAGGATTGGTTGATCTTGATAAAATGACGTGGCAGGATCTCTTCCACCTGATATAAACGGCATTTCAAGTCAAAAATACCGTCATTTGTTTGAGCATACACCTTTCCGTTTTGCACAGTAAAACAACACACGGCATCTACGTCTAGTGGCGTAGCAGTTTTATCCCGATAACCTATCAGCTCTGTTGGCGTGGTGTTCGCTATACGTTTTATCTCTTTAACAAGCGCGCTTTCTTGGCGCGCATAAATGATCACCTCTTCCTCACAGGAAGGATCGATAATCGTTGTCACCTTCACAATACCCACCCCTTTACCTTTTAGTATACCAGCCGTATCATCAGGCCGCAAGCGTTTATGCACAAGCGGTCAATTTGACGGCCCAAGCGGTAAAAAAAGAGCAGGCTTTTGCCTGCTCTTTTTATTATTCCGAAAAAGACGCATTGACCGCCTTTTCAAAGTTACGCGCAGATTCGTTGCCTGCTCCGCCGTCGACGCGAGAGTTTTTGAGGAATACTGCCGTCACCTCATTGATAGGATCGACCCAAAAATGCGAACCGTAAGCGCCGCTCCAGCCAAAAGTGCCAACAGGCAAAACCGCATAGACCTCATCGGTAACCACGCGCACACCCAAGCCCCAACGCTCACCAAGTGAGAACTCTTTGTGCGGCTGATACATAAGCGCAAAGGTGGATTCCTTCATCAGCCGTCCTGTGGGTGTTTCACCTTTGCACAGTAGCATCTGTGCAAAACGGGTATAGTCGTGCAACGTGGATACAAGGCCTGCACCGCCCAAATAGTGCGTGCACGGAAAATCCTCATAAATGCATCCGTCAACCGTTTTGTCAGCAATATTTTGCCCATCAACAAAATTGTGCATCGCCACCACTCTTGCCCACTGCTCCGCAGTCGGCGTAAAGGTAGTATCGACCATGCCGCAGGGGGTAAACACCTCGCGCTTCAGGAAGGTAAGATAGTCCTCGCCTGTAACCTTTTCGATAATGGCCACCGCCACATCAAAGGCACCGTGACCACTATATTGCTGGCGACTTTCGGGTTCATAGTCCAGTCCGATACTCATCAGAAAACGAACGGTATCAGCCACCGTCTGCTTTTCCGCGGCAGTCATATAGCCATATCTGTCCTCAATACCGGAGCTGTGTGAGAGCAGATCCGCCACTGTCGGTGGCGTCTGCGGCTTTTTTGCTGACACGATTTCACCTTTTTCGCCCAGCATGGTAACCGCTATATGCTCAAATGCAGGCAGATAAACCGATACAGGATCATCAAGCGACACCAGTCCGCGATCCACCAATATGAGCATAGCTACTGCGGTGATCGGTTTGGTCATCGATGCCAACCGAAACAAAGATCTTTCGGTCATCGGCTCTGTTTTGGCCGGTGATGTGTAGCCAAAGCATTTTTTGAAAACCACTTCGCCCTGTTGCATAACGCAATACACCGCGCCCGAAACCTTATTGTTATCAAGATCATAGGCTGCGATCTCTTCAATATTCTTTTCCAGTAACGCCTTATCCAGTTTCACAATGTCTCTCCTTTTTAAGCGTCAAACTGTACCTGTGCCACACGCACGCATAAACTGGTGCCATAATCAAAGCCTTTAGGCTCCAATATCAAGGTTTCACCTTGTTGCACGAACTCAACAGCAGCACCATCATCCATCCAGCAAATATGCGAAACCTTTTTAGGAATGTTTTCTAACATCATCTTGCCATCTTGGTCCACCGACAGCGTCACGTTGGTATCGCCAACCGCTTGGGTGGGACTGAACACAAACAGATACGCCTTGTTTTCGTCAAAGGCATCTTTGAGCAAGAATTCTCGGCGATTGGGATAACAGATAAACGGTACACCTTGATAGATCGCTTTGCCGAAAATGCGCATCCATTTGCCGATACATTCCATCGTTGCACGTTGCATCAGCGGCACACTGCCATCGGCCGCAGGGCCAATATTCAGCAGAAAATTTGCCCCCACCTTGCGGCATTCGCAAAGCTCCTCGATCAACTGCTTGACCGATTTAAAGTTGATATCGTTGGCAACACCCCAGTGATCACACAAGGTTTCACTCATTTCACCTGCCACATATTTAGAGCGTCCGCTTTGATCCAGCGGTTGTGGCATACCGCGCTCATAGGTAACGGCGTCGATCTCCTCTGCGCCAAGCGCGCCACGCTGATGCAGGCCTGTGTTGTTGATGATCATTGCCTCAGGCTGTAAGCGATGGATCATCTTGTAAAGGCGATCCTCTTTCCAGTCAGCATCGCTTTTAGACCAGTTGCCGTCAAACCAGAAGCCGCCCACCTTGCCGTAGTTGGTGCAAAGAAGCTCCACGCTTTCATAGAGATAATCCAAGTACCTGTCAAAATCGTTTTCAAAATCCTTATTCCACCAGTCCAGCGTAGTGTGATAAAAGAAGGGCACGATATCCGCTTTGCGGCACTCGTCCACAAATTCACACACCAAATCGCGTCCTGTCGGCGAGTGCATCACATCAAAATCAGAAAGCCCTTTGGTATCGTACAAAGAAAAGCCCTCGTGGTGGCGCGTTGTCAGCGTAATATAGCGACAGCCTGCGGCTTTGGCAGTCTGTACGATTTCCTGCATACTGCCAACGCAAAAGGTGTCTTTAAGAGGGGCATAGTCCTCCATTTTGCGCCCGTGGAGATGATATGTCCACTCCCCCACTCCCAGCTGGCTGTACAGTCCAAAATGGACAAACATGCCAAAAGCGAGCCGCTCAAATTTTTGAATATATGGGGCAGGAACAGGTGTTGTTTTCATCTGCAATACCTCCAAAGTGCCATAAGTTTGCTACGACCAGTATGACACAACACACCATATTTGTCAAACATTTTCAGCCCACATACCGCCACGAAAAAATGCCCCGAAAGTTTCCTTTCGGGGCATTGATCACAACGATTAGTTGAGTTTCGGCAGGCTGGCCGCGGCCACAGACTGACCAACACGGCGAGAGTTCTCGTCGGGGATGTGCAGCTGCACCTTTTTGGCGAGCTCGGGGAACTCGGTATCGAGCACTTCCTGTGCGCGCTCCAGCAGAATGACACCGCCCTCACCGGAGGTCACACGGCCCATGATGAGCACGTGCTTGATGTCATAGAACTCGCTGTAATAGGCGATCGCATAGCCAAAATAGGCACCGATGGTGTCATAGATCGCGGCGGCACGCTCGTCGCCTTCCTTCATCAGGCCTTGCACGACCTTCAGCTTTTCAGCAGGAGACAGGTTCTCATCCAGCTCAATACCTGCAAAGGGAGCCAGCTTGATGACGCCATCCTGAGAGAAATACTTAACGCCACAGCCGTAGTCACCGGACCACTCGTCGACCATCGCATTCTCGCAGAAGTCCACAGGCACAAAAGCGAGCTCGTTGAGCCAGCCGGTGATGTTGCCCTGAGGATCAACGTAGCCGCCGGCCTCACTGGTGCCCATCGCAATACCGAGAACGGAGTCATCGTTGAGATCCATAGCACCGGCCAGTGCGGTCACATCACCGTCGTTCGCCACTTCGATCGGAATATTCTCGCCGATCTCCTTGGCCACGTCAAGATACATATTCTTAACCTTTTTGTCAAAGTCCTCGTCGCTGACTTTGAGGAACAAGGAGGCCACCATGATGCGGTTATCAACGTACACACCGGCGCTGGACACACCGATAGCATCGACGCGCGGCATGTGGGAAGCGGCGGTCTTCATTGCCTCTTTAATGCCCTCGTAGTGATAGTTGGGGTCGGAGTTGGTCTTCGGGAACCAAACGACCTCCTCAGAATACACGCTTTCGCCGTTGACGACAGCACTCACCTTACGGTCACTTCCGCCGGCGTCAAAACCGATACGGCAACCATCGAGGTGACGGCCAATGGGAGCCGCCGCAGACTTGTCTGCAGGAGCATCCTCCAAAGAGCAGGTCAAAACCTCAAACTTCTGCTCGTAGACGCGCTCCATAAAATGCACGTCGAAATCGCGCAGACCGCCGTCGGTATAGGCTTCTTTGATCTTGTTGCCTATCACTTCACTGCCGGCGATGATGATCTTGTAGCCGCCGGCCACCCACAGAAGGGATTTGGCGATACGCTCAACAAAGCGGAAGTTTTCCTCGTCATGACCGGTGTTATCTTTGTAGACACGGGTTTTGTATGTAGTGGTGTAGCCCTTGTTTCTCTCAATCGCGATCACGAGATCCTGACCGTTTTCTTTGGTCGCCTCGCGCATCTCGCGGCAAACAATGGACAGCGGCTGGAACTGGGGATCCAATTTGGCATTGACTTTAAGCTTCATACTTGATCTCTCCTCCGATTATGGTTTTTTGAACTTCAAAGTTTATATCCGTAACAACAATATCGGCATCTTTGCCAATTTCCAACGAGCCCTTACGGTCGGCAACGCCCAGCACAGTAGCAGGGTTGAGCGAAGCGCAGTTGACACACTCGTACAGCGGAATATTGGAATTGGTATACACATTCCAAACGCCGTGATTCAGGTGCAACACGCTACCGGCGACCGTACCGTCTTCCAGACGGCAAACGATATCGCGATAGATGATCTTGGCACCGCCCAGCGTATATTCACCGTACGGCAGACCGCCTGCGGGCAAGCAGTCGGTGATAAAGCAAAGCTTTCTGCCCTTAATCTTCCAAAGCATATCATAAAAAGCAGGGTTAACATGGAAG
>JAZSHG010000004.1:0-3644 GCA_045533135.1 Acutalibacteraceae bacterium | reverse complement strand
TATTTTTAAAGCGCGCAAAAGGCGGCACGCAAAAAGTTTTGTGCGCTCCGCCCAAGTTATCAATCTTCGGGTTCGAGCAAACCGTAGTCACCGTTTTTGCGGCAGTACACTACATTTACTTGATTGGTGTCGGCATTGCGGAACATATAGAACTGGTGTCCCACCAAATTCATCTGCAGGATAGCTTCGTCAACAGTAAGCGGTTTTGCCGGAATGCGTTTAGTACGCACCACCTCATACTCCGCATCTTCCTCCTCATAGGGGTAGTCGTTAAAGCTGTCTGCGCGCAGCCGACGTTCCAAGCGCGTTTTGTTGCGGCGGATCTGGCGAACAATAACCTCTTCAAGCACATCCAGCGCGGTCAGAGCGTCGTCACACTCTTCTTCCGCGCGGAATACTACGCCGCCTGCACGGACGGTCATTTCCACACGGATGCGATTCCCCTGCGGCGAAAGCACGATCTCCGTTTGCGCGTCGTCAAAAAACTTATCCAGTTTTTTGAGCTTTTGCTCTGCTTTCTCGGTAAAGGACGGGCGGACTGTGATTTTGCGACCGATAACGTTCAATTTCATAGACACACGCTCCTTTCGGGTTTCTGCATATACAGTATAGCATATAACAGGCGGTTTTTCAATAGTTTTTATTGAATTTACATTAAATTTTTATTTTATCTGCGAAAAATATGTCCATTTTGCTTGCGTTTTGTCAAAAAAGAAGCGGTGCAAAGCACCGCTTCTTTTCAATATTTAGATCGTATCGTCATCATCGTTGGCAGAGTCGCGTGTCAGTCGGCGCGCTTTTCGGCGTTCCGCCTCCGTGTACTGTTTGGGGAAATTGCGCACAGTTTCGGCGGTCTCCTCTGTTTTCGTTTTACCGGTATCCTTGAAGATGACTTCCTCTTGAGCAGGCGGCTTTTGGGCCACTTCCTCCTCGGTAGGCTCCAGCGCCAAATCGCGGCGCTTTTCAACATCCTCGTTGGGGTGCTCCTTGTAGTAAGGATCGATGATATACTTTTTCACCAGTGGGAAAATATTAAACTGGATGAGCAACATACGGAAGCACGGTACCACCGTCAGCAACAGTATGATCGCAAAGAGCAAGCCGACCAGTCCACCGTACCAAGCCAGCACAAACAAAATGCCGTAAACTAACAGCATTGGCAGGGCGATGATCAAATTCTTTTTCAAACCAACGATTGAAAAGATGAAGCTGTTGCGATACAACTGGCGGAAGGTAAACTTAAAGGTGATCAGCATCATGTACTGATAATACTTCATGAAGATAAACAGAATATTCGCGAAAAGCATCATCGCAAAGAGCGCACTTTGAAGAAAACTGGGCTCTGCGCCGGTGAAAAACGGCTGATAAAACCACATCGCATACAGCATCAGTGCCTGCAATATGGTGTTGCAAGCGCCAAGGCCGATGGCCTGCTTTTTATTTCTCTTGATCACATCAAAGAAATCGGCCACCACAAATGCATGCTTTTGCCGCGCAAAATTACGCGCTATATAGGTCATACCCACTGTTGCAGGACCAGAGGTCAATGCCAGTATCAGCAAAATGATACCCAATGCTCCCAAAAGACCTTGAGGTGTGGGAAGCACCTGAGGTTGCAGCATCAACACCAGTAAACAAGCCAGTGTGGGAATGGAGTACAAAAGTGCCGCAATCATCAGCTTCCAAAACTTTCGACCGAAAATTTCAAAAAAGACCACTGCACCACGTTTTTGCGGCCCGGTTTTATCCACACCGGGGCCCTCCTTCGTGAAGTTGAACATGCCAAAGAAACCAGCCATCGATACAGCCTCCCATTAAACATCCGTTTCCATAACATCAAATGAGCCATCCGCTCAATATCATTCGCCATAAAACATCCCACAACCCTGCGCCGAAAACCAACAGTACCGCCGCCAAAAACTGTATGCAATACTGGCGGAATTCCACTTGCAAACCGCCACAATGTGCGCCTGCAGGACGTAGCTGAGCCAAAAACAGGCGGCTCATGCGCATACACTCATCACAGGTGCGTTGCAGCACCAACCACATGATCCAAACGCGTGGCGCGATCAGCAAAACCGTCACCACAACGCCTTTAACCCCTTCCGCATACAGGTGCGCTTCTGTGGCACCCACACCCATACCGTAAACAATGGGCAACAGCAGAGATATCAGCACACCGCAAGGAGACAGACCCGACACATACGCTACGGCAAGCAGTAGTATAGGTAGCACCAGTGTTTGCCACAGGCCACCCATAACAGCGCGCCAGCTTGGCGTAATCGTTTCGAGCGCCAGCAGTTGTTTTAGGCCTATTGCCTGTATTCCCTCGGCGTGGCAATACAACTGTACGCCGATAAATACCCCCAGCAACAAAAGGCCACCGTAAAAAAGGGAACGGCCGAGCAAAGTGTTTAACCTATGCCCCTGCCGTTCCGATAACATACGCATCCATTTCACAGAACAGGCACCTCCCGAAAGGTTGTACACTGTTACTGTATGTCCTGCCTTTGCTACTTATGCTGTTTTTTATCGGCGGCGCCGATTGACGCCCAACACACCACCGACAGCACCGGCCAGCACCATCAGTGCCAGCTTCAAAAAAGCGTAACCACCCTTTAACTGGTGTGTCATGACAAGACCGGTGAGCATCACCAGCACATACAAGATCAAACCGCAGGCGGCGCCGAACAGCCAGCCATTTTCACCACGCAACCGCGCAGTAAGAAAACCGCCAACCAACGCAGCAAAAACAGCCGCACTTACTGCTAGCGGCGTGATGGCCGAACGAGCAATGTCGCCGGCCGCCAATACAGCCGCCATGAGCAGAAGCACCAAAAGACAACTCACCACACCGACGAGGACACCCCATAAAAGTGGGCGCACTACGCGATAAATGGCAGATGATTCTTGTTGACGTGAACGCATACCCTTCACCCCTTTGCCGATATAGGACACTATATGTGCATCAGGAGGCGATTATGCTCTCATATCAATCCTCATCATCGTCGTCATCGTCATCATCCACAGGCGTGTCGTGAACGGTCAGACATTCTTGCAGAGCCCATTTTTGGATGGTCATTTTGCTACGATCGGTGCTGGTCTCGATCACCAGCGTATCCTCACGCACACTGACAATGCGGCCGCAAATACCGCCGATGGTGATGATCTCATCGCCAACACGGACGTTATTACGCATTTTCATCTCTTCTTTGCGCTTCTTGTTCTGCGGACGGATCATAAAGAAATACATCAGACCGAAAACCAAGATCAGCATCAACGGCATAGAAAACTGCGCCAGAAAAGCCTGAAAGCCGGTAGGCTCTTGTTGTTGAGGCGCAGACGGGTTGGTTGTTTCCGCCGCAGCCAAAAGTAAAGTCTTAAACATAAAGGGGCACCTCCTAAAATAATATAGATATTATACAGGGCAAAGCCACAAATTGCAAGCAAAAAACAAAAAGTTTACATTTTTTCTATATTCGCTTATCCAAAAGTCCCGTATACTGCCGATAAAATGCCTCGAAAGTCCCATTCTCAAGACTTTCGCGTATTCTTTCGGTCAGCGTGTTATAGAAATACAGATTATGCATCACGCACAGGCGCATGGCCAGCATCTCCCCCGCCTTGAACAGGTGGTGAATGTA
>JAZSHG010000036.1:0-11050 GCA_045533135.1 Acutalibacteraceae bacterium | reverse complement strand
TGTATAAAAACCTCCAAAGATAATCTACACTTACGTACAAGATATGGTAACACAATCACCAACAAATTGCAAGGGGTAAAATCAAAAAACTGAAAATTTCTTTGTTTTCTTCTTTTATTTTATCTGCAGACACATATAACAGCCACTTTTGCGCAAACTATCAGCGACATTTTCATATTTTGCGTTTGCTATGAAAATGTTCGTCGCCGTCGGCACTTTCGCCGACGGCGACTCTTTTTGTTTATTCCAAGGTCAACTGTTCGCCAAAATCCGCCGCTGTGGGCATAGCGCCTGCCGCAGGCAGTGTCTTGGTGCGGTAGCGGTTGGGGTTGGCAACCATATTGGGAGCAAACGGCTCAGCGCTTGCAAGGCGGTGCCGGCCTTTGAGCGCCATTACCTGCACACCGATGGTTGTGCGCGACGTTTTGGGCGAAATGGCGCCCGTGTGCACCAACAGACGGCGTCCGGATGTCGAGCTTAGCAGTAGTTCTCCCTCTTCGGGGAAATAGTACATAGCCACAGTAGGCACCTTATCTGAATAGGCACCGACCAGTTTGCGTCGGCTGGTTTTGGTGGCGTAGGCACGCATTTCTACCTTTGCCGCCTTACCGTTTTCGAACAAAAACAGCATATATCCTGTATATGCGGTCAACACCGCCATATACACTGCCCGCTCACCTTCTTCAAAGCCAAGCTTGGCAGGGACGTAGTCGCCCATCACACTTGTTTTGGTATCAGCAAAATCAGAAGCCTTACTCTTATACACATTGCCTCTATCCGAGAAGAACAGCAGCTCGCGAGTATTGGACGCCTCCACGGTCTGCGTGATACGGTCGCCTTCTTTGAGCTTGTGTTCGCCGCTCATACGCAGGGATTGTGGTGTGATCTTTTTGAAATAGCCCTCTGCCGTAAAGAAGAAGGTACAAGGATAATCGGCAACGGTTTCTTCGGGCTCTTCCACCACCACATCGGTCGCGTAGATGATCTGGGTACGGCGAGGTTGTCCGTATTTCTTGGCAACCTCCTGCAGTTCATCCACAATCACGCGGCGAATCTTGGCGTTGCTCTTAAAGGTTTCCTCCAACTGCTCAACCGTTTTGGTCAAGTCCTCAACATCTGCCAGACGTTTGAGGATATACTCGCGGTTGAGGTGACGCAGCTTGATCTCTGCCACGTATTCCGCCTGGATCTTGTCTATGCCGAAGCCGATCATCAAGTTGGGGACAACCTCTGCCTCTTCTTCGGTCTCGCGCACGATACGCACCGCCCTGTCGATATCCAGCAGTATCTTTTGCAGTGCTTTGAGTAAATGCAGACGCTCACGGGCTTTACTCAGGTCAAAATACACACGGCGGCGTACACTTTCCATACGGAAAGCGATCCACTCGTCTAAAAGGCCCTTGATGCCCATCACCTGCGGCACACCGCCGACCAAAACGTTAAAGTTACAGCCAAAGGAATCCTCCAGCGGCGTCATCGCAAACAGGCGATTCATCAGCTTTTCGGGGTCTGTGCCTCGTTTGACATCAATGGTGATTTTCAAGCCCTTAAGGTCGGTTTCATTGCGGATATCGGTGATCTCACGCACCTTACCGTTTTTGACCAGCTCGGTCACCTTGGCAATGATCGCCTCAATGGTGGTGGAGTACGGTATCTCAGTTACATCAATGCAGTGGTTCTCTTTATCATAGCTGTAAACAGAACGCACGCGCACACTACCGCGGCCCGTGGCATAGATCTTTTCCAGGTCCTCGCGCTTGTAGATCACCTGTCCTCCGCTGGGGAAATCGGGCGCCTGCAAGGTGGAAAGTAGGTCGTGCTCGGGGTCTTTCATCACGGCAATCGTGGTTGCGCAGACCTCTGCCAAGTTGAAAGAGCAAATGTTGCTGGCCATACCGACGGCGATGCCGAGGTTGTTGTTGACCAAAATCGACGGAAAGGTTACCGGCAGCAGTGATGGCTCTTTCATAGTGGCGTCATAGTTGTCCACAAAGTTGACCGTATCCTTGTCGATATCGCGGAACAGCTCTGCCGCGATGGGTGCCAGCTTCGCCTCGGTATAACGTGAGGCGGCGCACTCCATCTCGGAGGAATACGCTTTACCAAAGTTACCCTTAGATTCAACGTATGGGTGCAAAAGCGCCTCATTGCCGCGAGACAAGCGCACCATCGTGTCGTAGATGGCCGCGTCGCCGTGGGGGTTAAGCTTCATCGTTTGGCCGGCAATGTTGGCGGATTTGATTAGGTTGCCTTGCAACAGTCCCATCTTGTACATCGTATAGAGCAGTTTTCGATGCGAGGGCTTGAAGCCGTCGATCTCGGGGATCGCACGGGACATAATCACACTCATCGCATAGGGCATATAGTTTTCACGCAGGGTGTTGGTGATAACCTGCTGTTCAACCAGACCCGCTCCTGCAATATGTGCATTAGAAGGCAGACCGCCTTGCTCCTTTTGGGGGGCTTTTTTTGTTTTTTTCGAAGCCATTGCGTCTACCTCCTTTTATTCAAGATCCAACATATCGAGATATTCTGCGCCGTGTTCCGCAATGATGCGTTTACGGCCTTCCAGGTCGTCACCGAGCAGCACGTCAAACACCTGCGCTGTTTCTTCCGCATCGGTCGGCGTCACCTTAACCAGGCGACGGGTGGCCGGATTCATGGTAGTCAACGACATCATTTCCGGTTCGTTTTCACCAAGTCCCTTTGAACGCTGAATGGTGAACTTCTTGTCGCCGATCTCATCCAAAATAGCCGCCTTTTCCCTGTCATTATAGGCAAAATAGGTGTCATCCTTGGTATTGATCTCATAGAGCGGCGTTTCTGCAATGTAGACATACCCTTCCTCGATCAGCGTCGGCGTCAGACGATAGAGCATTGTGAGGATCAGCGTGCGGATCTGGAAACCGTCCACGTCAGCATCGGTACAAATGATGATCTTGTTAAAGCGCAACAGCGACAGATCAAAGTTGGCAAGGTTTTTGTTCGCCTTTGAGCGCACTTCCACGCCACAGCCCATCACTTTAAGCAAGTTGACAATAATTTCACTTTTAAAGATTTTCTCATATTCCGCTTTGAGGCAGTTGAGGATCTTGCCGCGCACAGGGATAACCGCCTGGAACTCAGAGTCACGTGCTTGCACGCAAGCACCCATAGCCGATTTACCCTCCACGATAAACAGCTCACGCATGTTCACATCGCGGCTGCGACAATCGACAAACCCAGGTACACGAGATGCCAAGTCATTGCCGCTTTGCAACGTCTTTTTGAGATTGAGGCGTGTGGTTTCCGCCTTTTCACGGCTACGCTTATTAATAAGCACCTGATCGCAAAGCTTGTCTGCTTCCGCCTTATTTTCGAGGAAGTAAACCTCCAAATGATGGCGCAGGAATTCTGTCATCGCCTCTTGGATAAACTTATTGGTGATAGCCTTTTTGGTCTGGTTTTCGTAGGACGTCTGCGTAGAGAAGGAGGACGATACCAGCACCAAGCAATCCTGCACATCCTGATAGGTGATCTTGCTCTCATTTTTAAGGTATTTGCCGTTTTGCTTGAGGTAGGCATCAATTTGCGCCACAAAAGCAGAGCGCACCGCCTTTTCGGGCGAACCGCCGTGCTCCAGCCAGCTGGAGTTGTGGTAATACTCCTGCAAGTTCATCTTGTTGGAGATGCAAAGCGCCACCTGCAGCTTCACCTTGTAGTCGGGCATGTCTGCGCGGTCGCGGCCGCGGCGCTCTGCTGACCATACCTGCACATCCGTCAGGCGATCCTCCCCCACCAACTCACGCACATAGTCCTCGATGCCGTTTTGGTAGATAAATTCCTCTGTTTCAAACCGCGCGCCGTTTTGGGTGCGCAATTGGAAAAGCAGATTGGGATTGACGATCGCTTGTCGGCGGATGATATCCTGAAAATATTCCAGCGGCACGTTGATTTCCGTAAAAACCTTAAGGTCGGGCTTCCAACGAATGGTCGTGCCGGTATCTTTCTTGGCATATGGCTCTTTTTTAAGGCCGCCAACGTTTTCACCATGTTCAAAATGCAGTGTGTAGATAAATCCGTCACGCTTAACGGTCACATCCATAAACTCGGATGAATATTGCGTAGCGCAAGCACCCAAGCCATTAAGGCCCAGGGAGAATTCATAGTTTTCGCTGTTGTTGGTGTTATATTTACCGCCTGCATAAAGCTCGCAGAAAACGAGTTCCCAGTTGTAGCAGTTTTCCTTTTGGTTGAAATCCACAGGGATACCGCGTCCAAAATCCTGCACCTCAAAAGAACCGTCGGCATATCTCGTGACGATAATGCGCGATCCGTGGCCTTCTCGCGCTTCGTCGATGGAGTTGGAAAGGATCTCAAACACTGCATGCTGACATCCCTCTAAACCGTCCGAGCCAAAAATAACGGCAGGACGTTTACGCACACGGTCTGCACCTTTAAGCGAGCTGATACTTTCGTTACCGTATTCCTTCTTTTTGGAAGCCATATTCTTCATCCTCTTGGTTTGATATTTGTTCTCTATTTTTGCATATATAGGTTTATTTTACCCCGAAACACCCCCTTTTGTCAAGTACACCTAAGAGCTGTCCCTCGCACACATAACTATTATTGAAACCAAAAAACTCTTTACGATTTTTAAGTTTGGGTATATAATAATAGAATACCTAAAAAAGGAGTGACGTGCGTGTTATCTTTAAAACGCATCGGTGAATTGGCGGATAATCGACAGACCTATCTGCGCGGTGTGTCTGCTTACAACGCCGGAAAAATTGAAGAGATCTCTCGCCGTCCTCAGCGGTACTACCGTGAGTTTATTGAGGCGGTTGTGCGCGAAAACGCCACGCTCACACACGCAGTGGAAGTCGGCCTTGACGACACCGACAGCGTAATCTATAAAAGCTGTGATTGTTCGACCTTTTGCCGTACAGGCGGCGTTTGCAAGCACATGGTTGCTGTGCTGACACACAAATACTACGCCGACATGCTCGGTGGCATCCCCGAGCAATCAACTGATTTACCCACGCAAAACGATACTGCTGTTTCGGAAATGCTGGCCAACTACATCCAGCGCCGCCTCCCTTCCGAGTCGCGGCGGCACATCCGTTTGGAACCTATCCTGCATGTGGCCCCACATCGGCTCTCGCTGACTTTTGTTTTACGCGACGGTCGCACTTTTCCCTTGCGCGACCTGAAGGCTTTTTGTCAAGCAGTTATTAATGCCGAAACCGCAGAGTACGGCAATCAGCTACGTTTTTCTCATAAGCGTTCGCAGTTCCACAAAGATTCTTTGCCCGTATTGGACTTTCTGCTACGTCACATTTCACAACAGCAAGCTTTTTTACAGGAAAACGGCACAGCATCTCCGTCGCGCCCATCGCGCGAACTGCCGCTTTCTGCCGAAGCGGCGAAAGAGTTTTTTCGATTGTTTTCCGGGCACTCCACCGAAAGCAACTATCAGACGCGCATGGGCTCTTGTGAATATCTTGACGGCAATCCTCTTCTGTCCTTAAAATGCGCTCGCAGTGAAAAGGGATATAGCTTTACACTTGAGTCGGATGTTTGCTTTTGCACCGACACTTTACTCTATCTCCCCGATGGGGGACGGCTGTATCGTTGCACCGATGACTATACGGTTGCGCTTTCACCCTTTTGGAAAGCGCTTGAGCAAGGTCACGGTATTTTGACTATAAACGAAACGGATATGCCCATTTTTTGCGCGGCTGTGCTCCCCGACCTCAGACGTCATACGCTTCTTGTCGGTGAAATTCCCAATGCCGAAGATTACCCTCTCCCCACCCCATCGATCACCTTGTTTTTAGATTGCGACAGCCTCAATACTGTTTTTGCGCACCCCGAATTGGATTATAACGGTGTAAAGGTAAACCCCTATACAGAAGCGAGCAAAGCCATCGTTCGCAATCCGCTCATCGAACAAGAGCTTTTTGCCCTTCTCAACGCTTATTTTCCTGCCTATGATCCACAAAACGATCGTCTGGTATTGCAAGGCGATGACGATATGCTGTTTTTGTTACTTTCCGAAGGCATCGAGCGCTTGCGATCTGTCGCAGATATCATGATCAGCGATACTTTTCGGCATATCAGTCCACAGCGTCTACCCACTGTAAATGTTGGTGTTCAATTTGACGGTGAGCGACTTTTACAGTTGGATTGGCACGCCGATGGACTGTCTGACGAAGACATCCATAACATTTTACAACGGTACCGCTTGAAGAAAAAGTATTATCGTTTAACTGATGGCCGCTTCTTGTTGCTACAAGATGAGAACTGGCTGGCATTTTCACGCCTATCAGCAGGTTTAGCGCTGAATGAAAAGGAAGTCTTACGCGGACAAGTACAACTGCCTGCCTATCGTGCATTATATTTAGAACGCTTTGCCGATAGTGAGCCAAACCTGCTCTTTAGCCGCTCGGCGACTTTCAAGAGGCTTGTTGATGGATTTGAAACGGCTTTTGCCTTTGAATCCCCCGTTCCTGCCTCGCTCTCTTCTGTTCTGCGCGACTATCAAGTCACAGGATTTCGCTGGTTAAAGGCGCTTGAGCAGTTGGGTTGCGGCGGCATTATGGCCGACGAGATGGGACTGGGCAAAACCATTGAGACAATCGCTTTATTCGCCGATGCCAAGGCGCGAACATCCGCACCTTCTCTTGTGGTTTGCCCTACTTCGCTGGTGCTCAACTGGGAAAGCGAGATAAGACGTTTTGCGCCTGGGATTTCTGTTCTTCCCATTATCGGCTCGGCAGAGCAACGCGCAAACTTAATTACGCAAATACCAAAGTACGACGTCATTATCACCTCATATGACATCCTCAAACGCGATATCGCGCTTTATACCCCTTACGTTTTTCACTATCACATAATAGACGAGGCACAATATATCAAAAATCCGCGCACCCAAGCGGCACGTGCTGTGCGTGCCATCCGCTCAAAACAACGCTTTGCTTTAACAGGTACGCCTATCGAGAACCGCATCAGCGAACTGTGGAGCATTTTTGACTTCTTAATGCCCGGCTTTTTGTATAGCTATACACGCTATAAAACACATTTTGAGACACCCATTATGCGTGAAGATGACGAGACGGCACTGGAGCAGTTGCGTCGTTTGGTGGAGCCGTTTGTCTTGCGTCGTCTCAAAAAGGATGTTCTTCATGAGTTACCCCCGAAAACAGAGCAGACCATGCTTGTCTCATTGGATGAACAACAAAAGGAGCTTTATACCGCCAATTTGGCACAAGCACGCCGAGAAGCCGCTGTAGACGGTACGTCAAAAATGCAGATTCTGGCGTTACTTATGCGTTTGCGCCAAATTTGTTGCTCTCCTGCTTTGTGCTATGAGGACTACCGCGAAAACAGTGCTAAGATCGATAGCTGTATGGAATGTGTTCGACAAGGTGTCGAGGGTGGGCATAAGATACTGATATTCTCCCAATTTACCTCCCTGCTTGATCTGTTGGAGCCTTGCCTGCGCCAGGAATCTATCGGTTTTTACCGTCTTGACGGCACCACCTCAAAGGAACAGCGCCAACAGCTTGTCCAGCGTTTTAACAACGATAGCACGCCTGTTTTTCTTCTCTCGCTCAAAGCCGGTGGCACCGGTCTTAATCTGTCCGGCGCGGACATTGTCATCCATTTTGATCCGTGGTGGAATCCTGCTGTGCAGGAGCAAGCAACAGACCGTGCGCATCGCATCGGCCAAATACGTACGGTGCAGGTTATCAAGCTGGTGGCAAAAGACACCATCGAGGAGCGTATTATGCATCTCCAGCAACGCAAACAGGATCTTTCTGATTCGCTGATTCAAACCGGAGAAGGCCTTTTCTCCCTGTCAACCGAACAACTGCGTGCGCTTTTGGAAATCGACTAACCAAAGAGCCCTTGACTTTCGTCAAGGGCTCTTGTGTCATTTTTTAATGTCTTTCCAATAAGCAGCATAGACTTGCTCGGTTTTATTGTCGCCGGGTGTATAATAGGTTGTGCCTTTGAGTGAATCGGGCAAATACTGCTGTTTCACCCAGTGATGAGGATAACTGTGAGGATAGAGATAAAACTGTCCCTTTATTGCGGCATCGGCACCGTCATAGTGCTTGTTTTGCAGTTGACGTGGGATAGCGCCGCCTTTGCCGGCTTGCACATCTGCTATAGCCGCGTTGATAGCATCATGAGCCGCTACCGATTTGGGCGACTGGCACACCAGCACCACGGCGTCTGCCAAAGGCAGGCGCGCTTCAGGCAGTCCCACCTGCAAAGCGATATCCACCGCCGCTTTTACAAAGGGTAGCACCATTGGGTTGGCAAGTCCGACATCTTCGCAAGCGCAAACCAAGAGCCGACGGCATGCGGAGGGCAAATCCCCTGCTTCCAAAAGGCGTGCTAAATAATGCAATGCCGCATCAGGATCCGATCCACGCATAGACTTTTGATAGGCCGAAATGATATCGTAGTGCTCATCGCCCTCGCGATCATAGCGCAGTGCACTGCGTTGGGTAAGTTGTTGCGCCGTTTCCAACGATACGTGCCGCGCACCATCATCCGTCGGCGGCACAGCCATGACACAAAGTTCAACCGCATTCAACGCTTTGCGCACGTCTCCGCCACAACAGACAGAAATATATTCCGGTACAGCTTCGTCAAAGGTGATAGCCGTTCCTTGCTCCGCTTCCAAAAAAGCAAAGGCACGGCGTATCGCCTTTTCCACTTCAGACGCCGATACCGGTTTAAATTCAAACACGGTAGAACGACTTAATATCGCACTGTAAACGTAAAAATATGGATTTTCGGTCGTTGATGCGATCAGCGTGATCTGTCCATTTTCGATGTACTCCAAAAGAGTCTGCTGTTGTTTTTTGTTGAAATACTGAATCTCATCCAAATACAGCAAAATACCGTTCATGCCTGCCAAGGTCTGTGTTTCTTCCACAATCGCTTTGATATCGGCGGTTGAGGCAGATGTGCCGTTGAGCTTATGCAGTCGCTTATCGGTTTGCTTAGCAATTAAGCGCGCCAGCGTTGTTTTCCCAATACCGGGACTACCATAAAAAATAAGGTTGGGAATGTTGCCTGACTCAATAATATTTCGCAGTGCTTTCCCCTCGCCAAGCAAGTGCTCCTGTCCAACCATATCGGCCAATGTTTCCGGTCGCATGCGATCAGCAAGTGGCTTTGTCATACAAATTCCCCCTTTCGCCATTTCGATATACACATTATATCATTTCTCTACCCGATTGGCAACTGCATTTTACGCAAAAAAGGACACGGCAAAAGCCGTGTCCTTTTCGTTATTATTCAGCGTCCTTGGAAGGCGTTTCTTCGGTCGATTCGGACTCCGTCGGTTCAGACTCCGTAGAAGCCGCTTGCGGTTCCATCGGTTCAGAGTCGGCAGGAGTTGCTCCGCCTTGGGCAGCAAGCTGTGCTTTCAGTGCCGCCAACTCCTCAAGCATACGTTGAGATTCGGCGCGCTCAGCGGCGATCTCATCACGTTCTGCCTGCAGCTCAGCATTCTGCTCCTTCTTATATTGACGGAACAGTTTGATCGTCTTGATGCCGTGGTAAAGAATGAGCAACAGGAACGGGATAAGGATGCAGATAATGTAGCCTTGCGGCTCTTTAAGGAACACCAAGAAGCTTCCGGCCGCAGGAAGACGCGCCACATACTTACCGTAAACAAGGCCTGCAGAAACCGGGACAGGATCATCCACGCCGGTGTTGATACCATAGGTCACAAAAGCCAAGTTCCCATTCTCATCTTTGGTTACCTCGCGAATTTTGTGGGTAATGGTTTGGCCAAAACTGGGACTGTCTTTATCGGGAGACTGGAATGTGATGGTGTCACCGGCTTTAAGATCGTTCCAGTTGCTTTCATCAACCTTTTTGATGATGATCAAGTCACCGGTCATAATTTCCGGTTCCATTGAGGGAGACAAAACCGTCAAGCCTTTAAGGCCGAACAAATAGTTGTCCTTAAAGTCAGTCCCCTCTTCCTTGTCAACAAAAAAGACCGTAGAAATGGTAAAAAGCATGACTATAATCGTAAAACCAACAAACAAAGCGACCAAGACATCTTTGAGAATATTCAATGCCTTCTTCATACACAAACTCCTTATACGACCGTATTTTAATCAAACTCTCGATTGGGATTGTTCTTACTCTGCACAGCATCTACGCACACAGAGAATGAAAGATCCAAACCTTGGGTAGCATTTCCGTACTCTTCGGGAAAGTGAAAAACGACTTTTAAATTTCTGCGTTCTTGGATATCTAACGGGAATTCTCCGGAGTCCACAACTTCTTGGGTCAATTCCTGCATCTTTCCGGTACAAAGAACTTGCTCCCCATCTTTGACTGTCACATCAAGGACGTCGGCCAAGCCACCTTTAACCGCATCAAAGTAAATACGATAATACACACTACCGGAACTGAGGTTTTCAATAAAGAAGTCTTTTTCGACCGTCATGCCCGGCTCAAATAAATACTCGTGTTCTTCGATAACGGGTTTTCCGTCATTCAAATTGACTTTGACAAAGCCGGTTTGGAACAGGTTGTTTTCAACTGACACCATAGCGTATGCCAATGCGAAACTGGTAACAGTTAGGCAAAGAGCGAGGATAAAGATGGTAACAATACCGGCTGTCATCTTACGAGCGGTATTGCTGTTTTCATTGCTCATCAGAATCCTCCTTTCTACGCTTGGTAAGGAGTAAAATAATTACCAATCCCAGGGCGGCGGCAATGCCAACATAGGGCACGATACTGGTGTCTACGCCTGTAGGCGGTGACACCAAGTTCTCGGTTTCTTCCACCCACCAGTGGAAATCGGCAATCAAAGATTGAATTTGATAATCGTTTCCTACACTGGTATCCAAATAGGCCGTCATCTCATAATACAGTTCGCTGGTTGTCTCTTTGCCGGAAGACAGGGTGTGATTCACCGAAAGCGGCATATCCTTCATAAGCCCATCATACAAAACCTCTCCGGTTTCAGGCATAGTGACACGGAATTGAAGGACTTCTGCAAGCTTTTCATATCCGGGACGCA
>JAZSHG010000014.1:0-2757 GCA_045533135.1 Acutalibacteraceae bacterium | reverse complement strand
GATATCCTCGATCACAATATTCTCAATCACCGTGTCGCAGGGGAGCAGGCGCACCATAAAGCACAGGTGCGAGGAGCCCATCACGCGGCGAATGACCACATCGTGAATACCCGATTCGCGCCGCGACCAGTCAATATGCATCACGTGTGTGGAGCCAAGCTCACCGCCTTTTAGCGTGCCGTGGTTTGCGATCGCGGTCAGCGCGACCATATCATCACCTGTGTTGCCGGTGATATCCTCCACCACGATGTGATGACAGCCGTTGCGCAGGTCAACACCGTCTTGATTTTCGATGTTTTGCTTGAGCCCATCGATCACGCGCGACATGTGCGCCTCAAAGCGGATGCTTGCCACCCGACCAAAGGAACAGGCCTCCAACGAAATGCCCCAGCCGTGGGCAAAGGCGATGTGCAGATTTTCAATGGAGAAGTGGGATACATTGGCGAGCAATATACCGATGTTGCGCCAGTCGCCACAGGGCGATTCCCCCTCTTTGCCGGCATCGGTGCCGTAGGAGTGGGAGTGATAATCCCACCAATCGGGCGCGCCGGCCGCTTTACATGCGGGGGAAACCCAGTCCGCCAGGCGCAAAAGATCCGCCGTTTCGTGGGGACAAGGGCAGGCGAGGATTTTTGAGCTGTCACCTGTGGAACGCGGATGCTCGGCGCCAAGCAAGCGCGCCGCGCCGATGCCGCGGATATGTATATTTTGGTAGGGGACAGGATCACCCAGCCCCAAACCGCAGTTGGCGGAACGGATAAAGTTGTCGCGGCAGGCGTCGGACAGCTGCACCGTACAATCATCAATCACCAGCGTACAGTTGTCGGGCAACAAAATGGCCCGGTCAATCAGCCACCAATCGCGTTCGGGCGCGGTGTCGGCCACGCGCTTGGGCAACACCAGTGTGCGGTCACCGTCAAGCTGTAAAAGCGCCGCCTCAATGGCATCGCTGTCGGACATATTTCCCAAAATCTGCGGCGAAACCATACGTATCCCCTCCCATAACTTTTCTGCTGTGATTATATCACGCCACACACGCAGGCGCAATATGTTTTTGCCCGATATGATATATTGGCGGCTATCCATTTGCGTGTGCCCCCTTCCACACAAAAATATTTCCCGAAATATGTCGGAAAAGGTTTGAAAAAGCGATAAGAGTGTGATACAATAAAAGGTGGAGGATACATAGTTTTCTTACTATCCTATAACACTTTTTAGGGAGGGTCTATATGGAAAAGAAACTGGTTTATGACATTCACGACAAGCCGCCTTTCTTGCGTCTGCTGGCGCTTGCATTGCAACAGCTGCTCGCTATTTTGGCGGCGACCATTGCGGTGCCGACCATCATTGGTCTGCCCACGCAGATTCCTGCCGCCATTCTCGGCGCCGGCGTCGGCACATTGGTCTATCAACTCTTCACCCGTTTTAAGAGCCCTGTGTTTTTGGGCAGTTCCTTCGCGTTTTTGAGCTCTTTGGGTGTGGCTGTGGCGTATGGCTACTGCGGCATCATCCTCGGCTCTATCGTTGCCGGCCTCGTCTACGTGGCCATCGCGGTGGTCATCCACTTCGTCGGCACCAACTGGGTGGACAAGCTGATGCCCCCGGTTATCATTGGCCCGACGGTTGCCATCATCGGTCTGTCCCTCGCGGGCAATGCGATGGGCGACATCGTCAAGTCTAATGCCTCTGCCATCAACGGTAGTTACAACTTGGTGGCGTTGCTCTGTGGCTTGATCGCGTTCTTCACCATCGTCATCTTCTCCACCCAAAAGCGCTTCAAGCTGGGACGCTTGATTCCCTTCATCATCGGCATTGCCACCGGCTATGCCGCGGCGGCCATCTTTACCGTCATCGGTAACGCGGCAGGCCTTGACTATCTCAAGATCATTGACTTCACACCCATTGTCAAAAACTTTGAGCAAAGCGGCATTGCGGCTTGGCTGAACATTCCGGATTTTGCCCTCACCGAAGCTATCGGCGAGATTTCCGGTGGCAAGTGTCTGCTCAATGCCGGCGGCATTGTGGAAGTGATCGTGGCGTTCCTGCCTGTGGCACTGGTCGTGTTTGCGGAGCATATTGCTGACCACAAAAACCTCGGCACCATCATCGGCAAAGACCTCATCAAAGAGCCCGGCCTCAAAAACACCCTGCTGGGTGACGGCGTCGGCTCCATCGCGGGTACCGTGTTCGGTGTCTGCCCCAACACCACCTACGGCGAATCTGTCGGTTGCGTGGCCATCACCGGCAACGCTTCCGTCGTCACCATCACCACCACCGCCATTATGTGCATCGTGCTGTCCTTTATCAGCCCCCTGATGGCGATCCTGCAAACCATCCCCTCCTGCGTGATGGGCGGCGTTTGCCTGACGCTCTATGGCTTTATCGCGGTGTCGGGTCTCAAAATGTTTAAACATGTTGACCTTAACGAGAACAAAAACCTGTTCGTTGTTTCTGCCATCCTTATCTCGGGTATCGGCGGCCTGGCGATCCAGATCCCCTATGCGTTCAGTGATCTTGGTGCGCCCAGCGCGACCATCACCGTTACCGCTATTGCTACCGCGCTGATCATCGGTATCATCACCAATACGGTGCTGACCAAGATCGAAAACAGCAAGCTGGGTAAGGATTCTGACGAAACGGCTTCGGAGGAATAAGCATGAAAGATTACGCGAATGTTACGATATTCCAACATCCGCTGATCGCCCACAAAATTGCCATTTTGCGCGACGAAAAGACGAGCATGAAGGAATTTCGTGA
>JAZSHG010000105.1:0-9455 GCA_045533135.1 Acutalibacteraceae bacterium | reverse complement strand
TGCATGCCATAGCCCGGGACATAAAATGCCGACTCCACCGTGTTGGCGATGGTATGGGCGGCAGTGGCAACCTTGCCCAAGGCATTGATCATAGAGGCAAATGCCACATAGCCGAGCGACGTGCCGAAGCGTTGGAGCATATTGGGCAGTGCCACTTTGAGGCAAGGTTTTAACACCTGTGGATCGGGTTTGATGGAAAAGCCTTTGGGGGACACTGTTTTATGCCGCCACAAGGCTATCGTCATCACTATGCCACCAACCGCAAAGGCAATCGCACTCGCGGCGGCGGCACCGAGCACGCCCCAGTCTGCCCCCCACAGTGTCCATTGCCGCCCGAACAGGGTGACTTCACGCACGGGGAAGATGAGCAAAAAGTTGAGAACGACGTTGATGGCATTGACCAAAAGCCCCACCAGCATCGGGGTTTTGCTATCCCCTGCCGCACGCAGGACGGTACCAAACACGATAGAAGCGGTACGCGGCAACATGGGAAGATAGAGGATGAAGAAATACCATCGCGACAGCTTTTGGGCGGCGGCATCGACCTGCATCCAAACGGGCACGTAACCGCTCAGGGAAAGGGTGACGGCCGTGAACAAGGTGCCAAGCACCAACACGACCAACACCGCCTGCGCGGAGGCACTGCGCGCTTTTTGATGCTCTCCTGCACCACAGGCGCGCGAAATGTAGGCCAAAAAGCCGATGCCCATTGCAGAAATGGAGCTGTTGACCAGCCAGCCGACGGTGGTGGTTGAGCCGACAGCAGCGGTAGCTGTGGTGCCGAGCGCCCCCACCATCGCGGTGTCGATATATTGCACAGCGGTGTGCATCATTTGTTCGAGCATAGTTGGCCACGCCAACGCCAGCACCACAGGAAGCAAGCTCCAATGGTTTTTGAGCCGTGACATCTTTTGCACACCCTCCTTCCTTGAAAACACTACCTGACTACTATACGCAAAATGGGCGTTTTTGTCAAGATTTTCCGGTGGCTTTGAGCAGCGTGAGTGCGTGCAAAACGGTAAGCAAGGTTACGCCAACATCAGCAAACACTGCCAGCCACAGAGGGGCAAAACCAAACAGGGCGGCTATCAGCACTGCCGCTTTCATCAGCAAGGCAAATGCCACGTTTAAGCGTACCGTACGCATAATGCGGCGGCAAAGGCGGATGCTTTGCGGCAGTTGTGTCAGGTGGTCTGCCATCAGCACCGCATCCGCCGCTTCCCATGCGGCGGCGGCACTTTGCCCCATAGCTACGCCGACATCTGCCAGCGCCAACACGGGCGCATCGTTGATGCCGTCACCTACAAACACGGCAGTGCCCACTTGTGCGCGAAAGGCTTGTAAGGCACTCTGTTTATCCCCGGGGAGCAGGTCGGCGTGTACATCCTCAATGCCAAGCTGTGCCGCCACAGGGGCGGCGGCCGCGGCACTGTCGCCTGTGAGCATACACACCTTGGTGATGCCCAAGGCTTTGAGCTGTGCCAACGCGTCGGCGGCTTCGGGGCGGCAGATATTTTCTAACGTGAACGCCGCCGCTTCTATGCCATCAACTGCCAGCCACAAGGTAGCAGTTTCGGTAGTGGGAGTTATACCGTGGGCACCAAGCAGACGGCGATTGCCGCACAGCACAGTTTTGCCGTCCCACTGGGCAACTACGCCAAAGCCTGCCTGCTCTTGCAAGTCAGAAAGCGGCAAGGGCGGTGTATCGGCGGCTTCGGTGCGCAATGCCGCCGCCAACGGATGCGCCGAATGGGCTTCCAGTGCGGCAAGCAGGCCTTTGGCGGTCGATTCCTCCATATGCCACACGCGGTTGGTGACGGCAAACTGTTCAGTGGTGAGGGTACCTGTTTTGTCCAGTGCCACCCCTTTAACCGCCGCCAATGCTTCCACATAGCGGCCGCCTTTGAGCAAGATGCCCTGTTTTGACGCCGCACCGATGCCGACGAAAATGCTCAGCGGTACGGATATGACCAGTGCACAGGGGCAGCCTGCCACCAAAAAGGCCAAGCCACGATAAAGCCACGTAACAAAATCCTGGCCGAGCAGGGTGGGCAACAGGGTGACGAGCAATGCCGCTACCAAGATGAGGGGGGTATACCAGTTGGCAAATCGGGTGATAAACCGTTGCGCGCGGCTTTTTTGCGAAGCGGCTTCGGATACCATCTCCACGATGCGTGCGGCAGCCGATTGCGCCGCAGGGATCGTAGCGCGCATCGTGAGCATACCGTCAAGATTCAAAACGCCCGACAGCACCTCGTCCCCCACCGTTACCGGGCGAGGAACGCTCTCGCCCGTCAGCGCGGCAGTATCCAGTGCCGACGTACCCGAAAGAATCACGCCGTCTGCCGCAATAAGGCTGTGCGGCGGTATTTGCAACACATCGCCGACTGCAATCGCATCGGCGCTGATCGTTTCTGCTGTACCGTCTTCCAAAAGGCGGATGGCTTTTTCGGGGCGAATCGCCGCTAATGCTTGCACCTCACGGCGCGAGCGGTTGGATGCGATTTCTTCCAGCATTTCGCCGAGGGTGAACAAAATCAGCACCAGCGCACCCTCGCGATACTCACCGATAGCGAGCGCCGATGGCACCGCCAGCAACAAGAGGGTGTTCTCTCCCACGCGACGGCCACGCCATTCACCAAACGCGGCACGTACAACCGCGATACCCAGCGGCAAAACGGCACTCGCGCAGGCGGCCGCCGTCCACCACGAAAGTGATATCGGTAGCCACGATGCCCCCCACAGAAGGGCAGACAAGAGCAATAGCCACTGCGTGTGATCACTGTGTTCATGCTCGTGACCGCAACCGCAGGTGTCGTGCGTATGCTCATGCGTGTGCTCGTGACAGCCACAGCTATGCTCATGTGCGTGATGTTCACACCCACAGGCGTGTTCGTGCTCGTGATGCGCCATCAGTCCACCTCCTCAACATGGGAGAGTCCCAGTTGCAAAATGTGCTGTACGTGGTCATCGTCCAGCGCATAGACGGCACTGCGGCCCTCCTTGCGAAAGCGCACCAAGCGCGCCTGTCGCAACACTCGTAGCTGATGTGATACCGCCGACTGCTCCAGTTGCAGTAGTTCTGCCAGGTGTCCCACACACATCTCCCCCACCGACAGCGCCCACAGGATGCGCACACGGGTAGGATCCCCAAAGGTTTTGAAGGCTTCTGCCAGCCTTGCCAGCGTGTCGGCGGCAGGCATTTGGCTTTGCGCCGTTTCTACTGTGTGTTGATGTTGAGCGGGGGAACCGCAGGTCATGGTCATAACAGCACCTCTTTTATATGAATATCTGTTCATATATTCATATTATACCCAAAACGATACCTTGTCAAGCAACAAAGCTCCTCTTTTTGCGGCAGTTTGGGGCAAAAAAACAACAGGACAGCCTAAGCTGTCCTGTTGTGTGCCCTTCTGGCCGCTCCGTCTTGTGACGGTTTCCGAGGGCAGGCTGTCAGTTTTCACGTGTTTTGACCTCTTTACCGATGACGGCAACAGGGTCAACATACGTGCCGTTTTCCTGCATTTCCAGATGCAAGTGGGCTTCTTCAAGCAGTTCACAGGGAATCAGCGACAAGGTGCCGATGTTCTCCCCTGTTTTGACGGTATCATCCACCTTGAGCCCCTTGCGCGGCGTGACCCCACAGTAGACACTTTCCAAACGATCGCTATGGCGGATACGGATAACCCATCCCCACAGGGTGTCCTCTTTCACCGAGATGACCGTTCCGTCAGCAACACTGCGCACCGCATCACCGATTTTGCCCACAAAATCGGCACCGTTGTGGGTACGCCAGTCTCCCATCGTGCGGTTATAAACAGGCTGGTCGGTAAACGGCGCCAACAGTGTGTTGCTCAGCGGCAACACGAAAAGCTCAGGCTCCGGCGGTTGCGTCGTGGGGGTTGTGGTGGTGGTACGGTCATCGGTCACACCCGTCACCTTGTCATCGACAGCACCAAAGGGCTTTTTCGTGGCGGTGGTGGATTTTGTGGTGGTTGACGGGGCCTCTGGTGTTTTGGTAAACAGCCTATCCCGAAAAGTATAGACGGCAACGGTGAAAACGGCGACCAGGCAGATAGCCACTGCCACAGTAAAGCCGCGCCCCAAACGCCGCGTTTTACGAAACATAGCGAAAACCTCCGTTTCACGATTGATACGCCGATAGTGTTGCCGTTTTTGGCGGCGTTTATGCCGTCGTTTTGATTTAGGCACAAAAAAATCGGCTCTTCCTGGCGGAAAAGCCGATAGATTACTTTTTGTTTTTAGGTGTATATGTGTTCATAGATGCCGCCGGGGATAAACTCGCGCATCAATGAGGTGTCGGGAACTGCGTCGGGATCAACCGGTTCTGCTTTTTGCAACGATTCCAACGCCGCGTGAACGATGGGATCGTCAAGCACCTCTTTTTCAGCCCCCTCCAGCGTTTTCTGGGTAAACTGTTTCATCAGCCCCAGCTCAAACTCGTGGAAGGTATCGAAGGAAAAGTCGGCTGTATCACGAAACGGATACAGATATTTGTCCTCGCCGGCAATCACACCGCGCCACATGCGCAAGGTGCGTGCGGCAGAGGCACCGCGATAGAGGTGGTCGCGTGTCAGGCGGCGAAGAAAGCGGAGTTTGCGCCCCGAAATCATGCGTGTGCCATTTTCGTTGATATTGGAAGATACGCTGATAAAGAGGCGGAAGATGCGCTCTTTGGGCAGTCCCTCGATCAGACGGGGATTGAGCGCGTGCAGTCCCTCGATAATGGCAAAGCCGCCAACAGGCACGTTTACCGTTTCCCCATTGGGGCAACTGCGTGCACAGGTAAAATCATAGTGCGGAATGGTGCAAGGAACACCTGCCACGATGCTGTTGATGGTATCGTGGATCTTATCCACTTGCAGAGAATCGACACATTCGAGGTCAGGAGTGCCATCAGGGTTGCGCGGATAGGCAGGATCTTCTGCATCGCGGTAGAAATGGTCAAGCGAGATGACCTGGGCCGGGTGTCCCAATGCCGAGAACCGATCCGCCAACATATTGGCGGTGGTGGTTTTGCCGGATCCGCTGGGCCCTGCCAGCAAGATAACGCGGCGCTCGCCTTCGGACAGCAGACGGCGCACAATATCGTCGAGCGTGCTGTGATAGCGCGTTTCCGCCCGTTCGACACAGCCTGCAACATCCGTTGTGACTGCGCGATTGAGATCAGCCAATTCCCACTCTGCCATAAATAAACCTCCGCTTACAGTTTGCCTCCCTTGGCGCCTTTGGCACCGCCCAAGCTCACCGCAGAGAGGATGTTGGATGTAAAATCAAAAGAGAGCGCGTCGCGCTGACGTTGGCGGCGAAACGCCAGTTCCACCAGCCGATCGGTCAGCTCGGCAAAGGATACGCCTGCGGCTTCCCACAGGTAGAAGGAGAGCGAACCGGGGATGGTGTTGATCTCGTTGACCCACAGCTCACCCGTTTCGGTATTGTTGAGGAAGTCGATACGCGCGACGCCTGTGCAACCAAGCGCCTTGAAGGTCTTGACGGCAAGCTCCTGCACTTTGGCGGTCAGCTCATCACCGATCTCGGCAGGGCAACGGCGTTTTAAACTGCTCATGCCTGCGGATTTGGTGGCGGTTTTGCCGCCACCCGCCAGATATTTGTCCTTAAAGCTCAAGATCTCATCACTGCCGACAGGCTCTTCACAAGCAGAAGCCGCCGCCTCGTCGCGATCGCCCAAGACGGAGCAGTTGATCTCACGCAGGTGGGGCACAGCGCGCTCCACCAGTACGCGCGAGGCATAGGAAAAGGCCTCGTCAAGCGCTGCCGACAGGTGGGCGGTATCACTGGCTTTGTTGATGCCGACGGACGAGCCGAGGTTGACGGGTTTGACGATGACAGGATAGCCGATGGTCTGCTCAACCTGTGCGATCACGCCATCTGCATCGGCGGCATAGTCTTTGCCCGAAAAAGCCACCGCATCCAACACAGGCACGCCTGCATCCTTGAGCGCGGCTTTCATCAGATATTTGTCCATACCCAACGCCGACGAGGTGACGTCGCAGGCGGCATAGGGCACACCCAACAGCTCCAAATAGCCCATCAGCGTGCCATCCTCCACGTTGGTGCCGTGCACCGCAGGAATGACCACATCAAAGCCGCCGATAATATTGTTACCAAATTTTTTGAGAGGATACCTGAGCATATCCACGCCATTTTCACCTGCGATCAAAAGCACCTGCGTCGCCTCTTTCAGGCAGGTGTCCATATCGCGATAGGATTCCACGTGACCGAGATTTTCGCCTGTGAAAAAGCGATTATCTTTGGTCAGATACAGCGGAATGACATCATATTTTTGGCGGTCGACCGCCAAAAACGCCTGCACGCCGGTGATGATGGACACCTCATGCTCCACACTGCGGCCACCAAACAGTACCGCTACCCGAGTTTTCATACAAAAGACTTCCTTTCTTCCAAGAACTCACGCCCTTAAAAATTATCGGGCAGATCATTTTCCAAAAGAACCGTACGCGCCCCCTCATTAGGCAGACCGCGCACAAACGCCAACCCTTCCTGCAGGGTGGCGGCGACGAAGATGCGGCTTTCATCAAAGCCGGCGGACAGCAGTCCCTCTTTGAGCGGCGGCGCTTGCCGCTCGCCCACCAGCACCGCATAGTCACAGCAATCTGCGGCGGCGGCACCCAATTCACGGTTGAGGGCATCCTGCCGTGCGCCCAACTCCACCATACCGGGGGTGACGAGCACACGCTGTCCCTCAAAGGCTTTCAGCACCTGCAGTGCACTTTTGAAGCCTGCCGGGTTGGAGTTATAGGCATCGTCGATGATGCCGCCGGGGAGCAGTTGCAAGCGGTGCTCCACAGGGCGCAACATACGCACGGGGTAGCACATATCGCCAAGCGCGACGCCCAATGTATGCGCCAGCGCGATACAGCCGGCCAGATTTTGCACGTTGTGCGCGCCCAACAGGCGGGTAGTGAAGTTTTGCGTTTCGCCGTTGGGGGTGGTGACGGTAAAGTGGGTGCCTGCGGCATCCACCGTCATATGATCGGCTCGATAGCCGCCGTTTGCGTTATCGGTGACACCATAGCTGACAGTAGGCACTGTCACTGTTTTGGCGCGTTCACGGATTAGGTCGTTGTCAAAATTGAGGCATACAAAGCCGTTTTGCGGCAGATTGTCTGCCAGCTCAAACTTGGTGCGGACGATATTTTCAACCGAGCCAAAGGTTTCGAGATGTTGTTCACCGATGGAGGTGATAATGCCATAGGTGGGGTGAACAAGGTCACACAGTTCCTGGATATCCCCCACATTTTTGGCACCCATTTCCGCCAAAAACAGCTGGTGCTTGGGACGCAGATGTTCACGAATGGTGCGCACCAGTCCCATCGGAGTATTGAAGTTTTCGGGGGTCATCAGCACGTTGTATTTCACAGACAAAAGGCTGTAAAGAAAATTCTTGGTACTGGTTTTTCCGTAACTGCCGGTAATACCCACCACGATCATATCCCTTTTGGCGGCGAGCTTTTTCTTGGCATCACGGGTATAGTGGGCGGCAATCGCCTTTTCCACAGGTGTGTTGATACCAAGCGCCAACAGCATCGGCCACCAGGCCAGCGCCAGCGAGCAGGCGAGCACTATTGCCGCCACCCATAGGGGCAACAGCCACAAGGTAGCACACAATCCCAGCCACAGCACAGTGATGGTCACCAACAAGCGCTTGACACGGGCGGTAAACACCAGCGGCTTTTTCGCCTTTTGGGGACGATGCGCAAGACCAAACAGGAACAGCCAAAAAAGGGCCGCTATACCGCCCCAGGGGGCAGGAATAAAAGCAAAGGCAACCGTCGGCAGACTCAAAAAGCGTCCCACGCTCCACACGCGGCGAGGGTTATCCTTCATCCACTTGAAAAAGCGGTCGGTGCGATAGGAGTTGAGCTGTAGCATATGCATGTAATAGAGGGTCTGTGTGGCGGCCGCCCACAGCACAGGCAACGCCCACAGCAAATATGTCACCCAATCAGGCACGGGGCGTCCCCTCCTTCGGTTTTAAAAATACATCCAACACGCGGCGGCACTGCTCCCACCGCTCGGCAAACGCAAAGTGTCCACAGCCTGCAAGTGTCACCAAGCCGGCATCGGGGATGCGCTTTTCCATCAGCTTGGCATCCGACAGCGGTGTGGCGGTGTCGTTTTCGCCCCAAATGAGCAGTGTCGATGCGGAAATATGGGGAAGCAGATGGGACAGGTCCTCGTTGATACACAGCGTCATCGTGCGGCGCATCACAGGGCTTGCCTGCTGAAAATCCGACGAGCCGCGTTTTTTGCGCGCATTCTCGACCGCGTTGGGAAACAGCTTTTTCATCGGCGGCAGAGAGAAGAACCATTTGGCAAGCTTATAAGACCACACCTTGGCATAATAGGAAGCACCGCGTTTGGGGCGGATGCCTGCGGCATCCAACAGCACCGTCTTTTTGACGGTCAGCGGATTGTCGGTGCGAGAAAACAGCTTGATGATCATTCGTCCGCCAAAGGAATGTCCCATCAACGTAACCTTTGACAGATCAAGCGCTTTGGCAAAGTCGATGGCAAAGTCGACAAAATCGTCCACCGTCCACGGGGTGGGCGGCTCTTCACTGCCGCCAAAACCGGGCAGATCAGGGGCAATGACACGGCAATAGGTAGACAGGTGGTCGGTGAGCAGACGATAGGTCGCGACAGGCGCACCCCAGCCATGGAAAAACAGCACCACAGGGCCTGTGCCTTGATCGATATAGCTCACGCGGCGACCGCCGAGGGTCATTTCCATTTGCCGTCACTCCTTTCCACCTTATGCATCAGTGGTATAGTATACCATATTTTTTTGCCGCCGTATACCCCAAAAACAGAATTTTCCTGTGTTTTTCCGCAAAAAAGCATCTGCAAAACGCCAAATCGTTTTGCAGATGCTTTGTAATCAGTAGGCTGTTCGTGCCAAGACGGCTTGCTGTTGCCAATCGGGCAGGCTGATGAAATATTCCGAGAAGCCGTAAAGACGCACGGTCAGCGCCGGATAATTTTCGGGATGAGCCATCGCATCCTCCAGCTCGCGACGTGATAAGACCGTCATTCCCACGTGCAGGCCGCCCATGCCAAGATAGGTCGTCACCAGTTGTTGCAGTACTGCAGGCGGTACAGGGGCAGAGAAGGTGAGGTTTAAGCCGCCTGTAGCGGTACGGTCAAAGGGAATCTTGCCGAGGCTGTTGAGCAGGGCAGTCAAGCCATTTTTATCCGCGCCATAGGACGGCGATTGATTTTCGCTGTAGGGTTGTCCTGCCAGGCGGCCATCAGGTGTGGCAGGGATCTCCGCCGCCCAGTAATTTTCCTGCCACAGGGAATAGAGCCCTGCAACATAATACCAGCCCGGGGTGGCATGGATGCTTTCGGCGGCATCGCAGAAGGTGTTGACCGCTTTGACGGTATAGTCA
>JAZSHG010000057.1:0-2803 GCA_045533135.1 Acutalibacteraceae bacterium | reverse complement strand
GTTCTTCCTGCCCACATTTTTGCCATACTTATTTCTTCCCATCTACGATGGCCTGCACCTTGATGGGCAAGCCATACAGGTTGATAAATCCGGCGGCATCTCGCTGATCGTAGTCACTCTCGCCGAAGGTTGCGATCTCCTCGCTATACAGAGAATAGGGGCTCCAAGTACCTGCGTTGATGATGTTGCCCTTATAGAGCTTGAGGCGCACCTTGCCGGTGACCTTCTCCTGTGTTTTGTCAACAAACGCAGACAGAGCCTCACGCAACGGCGTAAACCACTGACCGTTATACACCAGTTCTGCAAAGGTGATGGACAGCTTCTGCTTCTCGTGCATGGTCATCTTATCAAGACAGAGGGTTTCAAGCACATTGTGCGCTTTGTAGAGGATGGTGCCGCCGGGAGTCTCATAAACACCGCGGCATTTCATACCGACCAAGCGATTTTCAACGATATCGATAATGCCAATACCATTGGCGCCGCCCAACTCGTTGAGCTTGAGAATGATCTCCTTAGCGGTCATCTTGACGCCGTCAAGCGCCACAGGAATGCCCTTCTCAAAGTCCAGTGTGATATAGGTAGGCACATCGGGCGCTTGCATCGGAGAAACGCCCATCTCCAGGAAACCTTCCTTCTCATACTGCGGCTCGTTGCCGGTATCTTCCAGATCCATGCCCTCGTGAGAGAGGTGCCACAAGTTCTTATCCTTGGAATAGTTGGTCTCGCGGTTGATTTTCAGCGGAATGTTATGTGCCTCGGCATAGTCGATCTCTTCATCGCGAGATTTGATGTCCCACTCACGCCACGGGGCAATGATGGGCATGTTGGGGGCAAAATGCTTAATAGCCAGTTCAAAACGCACCTGATCGTTACCCTTACCGGTGCAACCGTGCACGATGGCATCAGCGCCTTCTTTGATGGCGATCTCCACCAAACCCTTAGCAATGCAGGGGCGTGCGTGGCTTGTGCCGAGCAGATAATCCTCATACACAGCGCCTGCCTTCATGGTCGGGATGATATATTCATCAACATATTCCTCGGTCAGATCCAATACATACAATTTGGAAGCGCCGGTCTTAATGGCCTTTTCTTCCAGACCTTCCAGTTCGTCAGCTTGGCCGACGTTGCCGGAAACGGCGATCACTTCGCAGTTGTTATAGTTCTCTTTAAGCCACGGAATGATGATTGAGGTGTCTAAGCCGCCGGAATAGGCCAAGACGACCTTTTTAATGTCTGCTTTGTTCATTGCAAAGACCTCCTGAATGAATATTCATGTTTTTGTTTTATTATACACTCGAAAGCGTGTGTTGTCAATGGGATTATAGGGAAATTTGCAAGGATTTTCATGGATTATTTCATTTATAATGCACAAGACAGAAAAAATGTGCATTGCAAAATATGCATTTTAATTGCATAAATGTATAAAAGAGCATTTCCTGCGAAATGCTCTTTTCAGCAAGGAACAGTACCGATTTTTTGCCCTAATTGCACCGGCATCTCAGCACCGTTTTCTGTCGCCGCCAATACCTCAGGCGACAGTGCGGCGCGCTGTTTTTCCAGCAACAGAACGACCGTGCTTCCACCATAAAGAAACAGACCCTTTTCTTCCCCACGTTTAAAGGTAGCTACGCCATGGTGATTGTGGATCTTACCAACCAACATTGCACCAACTTCCACCTGTGTGACAGTGCCGAAGTTTTCTGTTTCCATTACCGTGTATTCACGGCAGTTTTGGGTGAACACGGCACGGGATTCCAAAGCAATAGGTCGCACCGTATGCAATTTCCCGGGAACAAATACGTTTTCACCTTTGGTGCCATTATCCAAGTAGTGATAACGATGATAATGATGCACGCACAGGCGAAATACCAGGCAAAGGCCATCACGATAGCGTTCCCAAACAGGGTCATTGTTGAGCAGTTCAGAAACCGTGTATTGGCTCTGCTTGATAGGCAACACCGTGTCGTCGCTGATAGTATACACACTCAAGAGTCCATCACAAGGAGCGATCAGCGAGGTTGGTGTCTGATCAATCGGTCGCTTTTCCGGTAAAATGCGACGGCAAAAGCACTCATTGAAGCTGGCGTACCGTTGCTCTTCATAATCTTTAAGATCGATGCCGTTTCGATCGATAAAACGCGAAATATGCATACGTGACACGCGAGAATCCAAATAGCGACCGGCCAAACGTGACGGCCAGCGCGCTGTAAGACCCTTTAGGCAAAAGCGTCCCACACCGGTGCGATATAAAAATCGCAACGATTTGCTTTCACGAGATTGCTTTGCCATAAGTCACCTCACAAAACTCACACCGCTTATTACAAAACAAACAAGGAAACGATAAGCGCCGCGAACTCAACCACACCAATGCCCACCATAACTAAAATGCCGCGCAGACCCGCTTTGGGGAACTGCCATTTGCACAAAAACAGGTAGGCGGAAATGAGCATAGCCGCAAAGAACAGCAAAGAAAGGTCGATTGTCCACAGCTTTTGGAACAGATAATAGAACACGAGCAGGCTGGGAACGATCAGCGCCGCCGTCGTCACAGGCATACCGGTGTAGACTTTGCGTACGCCGCCCTCGGTCTTTTGACGTTCTTCCTCTGTCACGTTGAAGAAAGCCAAACGAATGAGAGCCGCCAGTGCATAGACAATCACAACCGCATACAGCACCCCTTCCAACACGCCGCCAATCCAATGGGTGGTGACGGTGATCCAACATTGCAGCAGCGGAGAGGTGCGCAACACCGCCACACCAATACAGGCAGGCAACACACCAAAAGCGATCACATCGGACAAGG
>JAZSHG010000130.1:0-2269 GCA_045533135.1 Acutalibacteraceae bacterium | reverse complement strand
CACTGCCGTAAGACCTTCCCCTTTTTGTCGAGTCTTTCAAGATGCCGCCAGAAAAAGAGGAATCAAAAAGCCTTGCGATCGCTACTGCGGATGCAAAGTGTCTTCCGAAAAGAACGGAAGAGATGTGACTCCCACGCTGTTTTCCTGCCCCATGGGGCTTTGGGGCGTTGCCGTTCCGATCAAGAAGGAAAAACTGCTGTTGGGCTATTTGTTGATCGGACACGTGCGACGTGTCGACACGTTGGCAGATGCGCACCCGCAAACCGATTGGCTGGAACCCGACGAGATTGAAAAGCTGGAAACCGCATTCAAAAGCTTATTGTATTATGATGACCAGCGGGTGCAAAGTCTTATCAACCTAGTATCCTCCTTACTGCTCAAAACCGTCACCGAGGGAGTCGCACACATACAAAGCGACAGCCCTGCACAGCGGCTTGCGGATTTTATAGATGCCCATCTTTCCGAAAAACTCACCACGGAAACCATTTGCCGTGCATTGAGCATTTCCCGCAGTGCGCTTTACGATATTTCCAACCGTTTTTTTGGCTATTCCATCGCAGACTATATCCGCCAGCGCCGTTTGCGCAAGGCTATGCTGCTTTTGCAAGATACCAACCTGAGTGTGGCCGCCATTGCTGAGCAATGCGGTTTTTCCAACACAATCCAGCTGGATAAAGTGATGAAACGATGCGCGCACACCACGCCACGCCTATATCGTCAAACCAGCCGCAAAACCATCGTTCCTTTGCGATAACGTTACGAAAGATCCGTACCGCTGGGCGGTGCGGATCTTTTATGATCTTTTGCGTGTTTTTTCGTATCCCCCATTGCAAAAAACGCCGAAATGCGGTATACTGTTTTTCTGACTTTGGCAGTCACAAGGAGGCTCCTATGTACGATTATATCACCGATTTTTTACCGTTGCGCCGTGCGGTTATTGAACGGGATTTTGCCCGTATGAATGACCGCCAGCGCGAAGCGGTATTTCATACCGACGGTGCTTTACTGATATTGGCAGGTGCCGGCAGTGGCAAGACCACCGTGCTGGTCATCCGCATTGCCAACCTGGTCAAATACGGCAAAGGCTACCATGCCCAAACAGTGCCGTCCGACCTTACCGCCGCCGACACCGCGCTCCTGCGCGAATGTGCCGCAGGCAACATCCCTGCCGAAGGGCGCGCGGCACAGCTTTGCGCGATGGATCCCTGCCCTGCATGGCGCATCCTCGCCATCACCTTTACCAACAAAGCGGCAGGCGAGCTTAAAGACCGTCTGACGCGTATGCTGGGCGAAGAGGGCAACGAAGTGACCGCCGGCACGTTCCACTCTTTTTGCGCACGCATTTTGCGGCGCGACGGCGAGCGGCTGGGCTATTCTTCACATTTCACCATCTACGACACCGATGACAGTCGCCGTTTGATGAAGGAATGCATGAAGGTTTGCAACGTTGAGGAAAAGGTGCTCGGTCACAAGGCCATTCTCTCACTCATCAGCCAGGCGAAGGACGAGATGATCACCCCGGAAGCATTTGCCAAAAATGCA
The DNA here is from genome assembly GCA_045533135.1 of Acutalibacteraceae bacterium. Lineage (GTDB taxonomy): Bacteria > Bacillota > Clostridia > Oscillospirales > Acutalibacteraceae > HGM12789. The sequence goes on along the minus strand of JAZSHG010000130.1, from coordinate 727 downwards.
GGCAGTGATTTTCGCATGAAAATGGCGGCGGATTGTTATCACGTGTATCAGCGGCGGCTCAAAGAGGCGGATGCGCTGGACTTTGATGATCTTTTGTGCAAAACGGTAGAGCTGTTCCTCACCTGCCCCGATGTGCTCGAGCACTATCAAAACCGCTATCGCTATATTATGGTGGACGAATATCAGGACACCAACCACGTACAGTATCAGTTGGTGAGTCTGCTTGCCAAAAAATATGGCAACCTGTGTGTGGTGGGCGATGACGATCAGAGCATCTACAAATTTCGCGGCGCCACCATTGAAAATATTCTCTCTTTTGAAAAACAATTTCCCGATTGCGCTGTCATCCGCCTGGAGCAAAACTACCGCTCCACCCAAAACATATTGGACGCCGCCAACGCGGTCATCTCCCACAACCTCAACCGCAAAGGTAAGACGCTGTGGACGCAAAACCCTGTAGGTGACAGGATAAAGCTACACACGGTGGAATCTGAGGAGGCCGAGGGGCGATTGGTGGCTGACACGGTGCTTGACGGCGTGCGTCAAGGCCGCTGTTACAGCGATTTTGCGGTGCTTTACCGCGCCAACGCGCAGTCGAACGCCATTGAGCGCGCGCTGGTCAAAAGCGGTGTCCCCTACCGCATCATCGGCGGTCACCGCTTCTTCGATTCGCAGGAAGTGCGCGATGCGATGGCGTATCTGCGTATCATCAGCAACCCCGACGACA
>JAZSHG010000113.1:0-4469 GCA_045533135.1 Acutalibacteraceae bacterium | reverse complement strand
GTTCCCATTTCCATTGGCATTACCGCCGCGATTGCCACGGCGAGAAAAGCCGCCATGCTTGCTGTCCAAGCTGTGCTTCAAATCGGACATCTTTTCATCGCTGGTCTGTTTAAAACGCGACATCATATCCTCAAAGTTGGTAGACTCCGTGCGCGTCGGCTGCCACTCATAGCCACCGGGTCTGCCGGGCGATACCGCCGGTGCGGTGCGCGGACGCGGATTACGCGGACGTGAGAACCGATTTCCATCGCGGCTACCTTCACGGCCACCCTCACGGTTACCGTCACGATTCCCCTCGCGAGGAGCGCGCGGCTGTTCCATCGCACGTTTGATCGACAGGCTGACCTTGCCGTCCTCACCGATGCTCAATACCTTTACTTTGACGACCTGATTCTCCTGCACATGTTCCCGAATCTCTTGCACAAACGTGGGTGCCACTTCGGAAATATGTACCATACCGGTTTTGCCCTCGCCCAAATCGACAAAAGCACCAAACCCGGTGATGCCCGTCACCTTACCCTCTAAAACAGATCCAACTTCCAACTGCATATGCGACTGTTTGCCTCCTGCCCTCTACTATTAAGAATCTATACCGGGAATTTCCATCAAAATGACTTCTCCCGGCAATGCCCAGCCCTGTTCACGAGCTTGTTGCTCCAAATATTCCTCCAAATTTTCGGTTTGGCGTATCAAATTCTCGTTGGCGCGTTTTTGCTCGGTAATCTTGTCTTTGAGGACATCAACCTGCTCTGTTTGCATGCGGTTGATCTCTAAACGCAACTGAACCAACGTAACGATAACATATATCGAAAAAGCAACCACAGCGACGCGAAGGAGGATACTTTTCTTTTTCCGTCTACTCTTCATACGGTAAAAACTCCTTCCGGTTACACCGGTCTTTCGTAAACTATCCCAAATTAGTTATTGTTATCTTGATTATACACCACTTCTTCACTGTGTTGCAAGGGGTTTTTGCGCTTTTCTTCCCTTTTTTTAAAATAATTTTCGTGTTTTTTCTTCAAAAGCATTATAGGCCAGCTGACAAAACGCAAAATCGGTACAAAAAGGCCTTTTAACCGATCTCCAACCGTGTGAAAGCAAGAGGACAGGAAGCGACATATGATATGCAACAATCGTCCCACCGTCTGACGGCAAGCAACAAACCCAACTCCTGCGCCCAGCAGTATATACCAGCGCAACCGACCGCCCGTAAGCGGCAACGAAAACAAGAACAGTGTTATCGCCGCCACCACCATATACACAGCATCCCACAAGACGACCGCCAGTTGGTGTCTTGCGCGACGACGACACCATTCAAACAGCTCATACACCAGTGCCAACCAAAATCCACAACCGCACGACAAAAACAGGCTGTAAAGTTGTCTGCCGTTGTCTACCTGCCACGTCATCAGCGAAACAGGCGGCTAAAAAAGCCACCCTTTCGTCTGTTTTCCGTATATGTCAAGCTATCCACCTTGCCTTCCAAGGCCATATCACCATTTTCCCTGTTCCACTTGGTAATCTGCAAATGACTGCCCAACACCGAAAGCTCGCCCCAATCGGTATAAGCAATCACCTCTTTTTCGTCAAAGCTATCCACATCGGATATGCCTGTCAGTGTCAACACCTTGCGATCATCCATACGCAGATGATGTGGCTTGGCTGAAAGTCGCTCCTTTTCCATCATTTGACACCCCTCCTAACACTACATTTCTATGCGCAGGCCGCTTGCGCTATGCACCAATTCCGTTTAACGACATACGCTGTAATGAGCCGTCTTTTATACAGCATCAACACCGCAAGGGGGAAGCGTTTTGGCAGCATTGTGTGTAGAGCATATCGTAGAAAAATACCAAGCTCAAAACGGAGAGGTCGAGGCTATCGCAGACATCTCCTTTTCCATGGAAAAAGGAGAGTTTTTAAGCATAGTCGGACCGTCGGGCTGCGGAAAATCCACACTACTCTCGGTTTTGGCAGGACTTTTACCGCCAACGAGTGGGCGCGTACTGATCGACGGCGAACCTGTTGAGGGCGTTAGCAGCCGTGTCGGATACATGTTGCAAAAGGATCATCTGCTACCGTGGCGCACCATCTTACGCAATGTGCAATTTGGTCTTGAAATACATCACAACTTGAACGAAGAGAGCCACGCACGCGTGGAGCGGTTGCTCAAAACTTATGGGCTGTGGGAATTCCGCGACAAACACCCTTCACAGCTTTCGGGTGGTATGCGTCAGCGCGTCGCACTTATCCGCACGCTGGCAACCAACCCTTCCCTGCTCTTGTTGGACGAAGCCTTCTCGGCGCTTGACTATCAGACGCGCCTTTCGGTCACAGAAGATGTGTACCGCATTTTGCGGCAGGAGCACATTACCACAGTGATGGTCACACACGATATCCCCGAAAGCATCAGTATGGGGGATCGCATTATGATCTTGACACAGCGTCCTGCACGCATCAAAGAGATCGTCAACGTGGATTTTGGAGAGGAACGCAGTCCTCTCACCTGTCGTAATCATCCACATTTTCAGGAATATTTTGATCATATATGGAAAGAACTGGGGGTTCATGAATAACTATCTCTCCAAGGAACGACAACAGTATCTCGCTCAAAGGCGGCGGCGCAAATGGGCAGTTTTCGGTTGTCAAATCGGTGTTATCATCGCCTTTTTCCTTTTGTGGGAAGTTGCGGCGCAAAGAAACTGGATCGACAGTTTCATCTTAAGCCAGCCTTCTCGCATTTTAAAAACGTTGATAAATATGTGGCAAAATGATCTGCTGTACCATATCGGTGTCACTGTTTTTGAAACACTGGCAGGCTTTTTGCTGGGGGCTGTTGGCGGCATTATTCTCGCCGTTTGCCTCTGGTGGAGCTCTTTTGTTTCACAGGTATGCGAACCATATTTGGTGGTGCTCAACAGTCTGCCAAAGATTGCGCTGGGACCTGTTATCATTGTGGTTGCAGGTGCCGGCACAAAAGCCATTATTGTGATGGCTCTCGCCATTTCGCTCATCGTCACAGTGCTTGAAATGCTTAACGGCTTTCTGCACACGGATCGTGATCTGATCAAAATGGGGCAAACCTTTGGCGCCAAAAAACAGCAGCTCTTTTTTAAGATCGTTCTCCCCTACAATCTCCCCACCCTGTTTAATTCGCTCAAAATTAACATCGGTCTTTCTTTGGTGGGTGTGATTGCCGGAGAATTTTTGGTTTCCAAGGCAGGACTCGGATACTTGATCGTCTATGGTGGGCAAGTGTTCAAGTTGGGTCTGGTTATGACCGGCGTGCTCATTTTAGCAGTTGTGGCGGCACTGATGTATGAGGCTGTGTGCCTACTGCAGAAATGGGTTATGCGGCGACGAGAGCGCTAAAACAGCACTTTTTCGCCGCAGTCGGCACACTAATACTATAAAGCGAGGTAAATTGTATGAGAAAAATCGGCATCAGATTTGTGGGGCTTTGCGCTGTTTTGGCATTACTGTTGCTGCCTTTGAGCGGCTGCGCCGACAGCAGTGACAAAGTCACTATCTCACTGGGTGAGGTCACCCATTCGGTATTCTATGCGCCGCAATATGTGGCAATGGAACTGGGCTTCTTTGCTGATGAGGGACTCGAAGTGGAGTTGTCCTCCGGCGAAGGTGCAGATAAGGTAATGGCAGGTGTTCTGTCAGGCGGTATCGACATTGGTCTGGCAGGCCCCGAAGCCGCAGTCTATGTATACAACGAAGGGCGCGATAACTTCGCGCAAGTGTTTGCACAGCTTACTCAGCGCGATGGATCCTTTTTGGTCGCACGTGAGCCGGATGAACATTTCACCTGGGATAAGCTCAAAGGCAAACACGTCTTGCCCGGTCGCGTCGGCGGCGTGCCCTATATGACTTTGTGTCACGTACTGACCGAAAACGGCTTGGACATTGAAAATGATTTGACACTCGATAGCAGTATTCAGTTTGCACTGATGACCAGCGCCTTCACTTCCGGCACCGGCGATTATGTCACCGTTTTTGAGCCGACAGCATCGCAATTGGAGGCAAATGGGCAGGGCTATATCGTCGCCTCGGTGGGTGAAGCGGCAGGCGCTATCCCCTACACCGCTTATTTTGCTTCCAAAGAATATTTGGCTGAAAATGAGGATACCGTTATGGCGTTCACGCGGGCCATTTACCGTGGACAGCAGTGGGTCAAAACGCATACTGCCGCCGAGATTGCCGAGGCAGTGCAAAAGGCCTTCCCGGACACCGATATACCTACGCTGACCAGCGCCATACAGAGTTATAAGGATATCGATGCGTGGTGTGATACACCGCTTATGACGCCGGAATCCTTTGACAGCTTGCAAAAGATCATTCGCGAGGCAGGCGAATTAGAGAAAAACGCACCATATTCTCCTGTTGTCAACACAAAATTCGCCAATGCTGTTATGAAAGAACAATAAAAAAAGCCGACCGTTTTTAACGGTCGGCTTTTT
>JAZSHG010000010.1:0-6424 GCA_045533135.1 Acutalibacteraceae bacterium | reverse complement strand
TGAAAACAACGATTTCGCCGCCTTCCTTAATGAGATCATCGCATCGGGCCGCTCCTCTTTCGAGTATCTCCAAAATGTCTACACCACCAAAAAGGTGGAGGAGCAAGGCCTCTCGCTCGCACTGTGCCTGGCAGAAGCATTGCTCAAAGGCAAAGGCGGCTGGCGTGTCCACGGTGGCGGCTTTGCAGGCACCACCCAAAACTTCGTGCCGCTTTCTGTCCTGCCTGCCTTCCGTGCGGCGATGGACAACGCTTTTGGCGAAGGCCACTGCTACGTGTTGCGTATCCGCCCCTATGGTGGCATCTGTCTTGACACCGTGTTAAAGGAGGAAAACTAACAATGGCTGAACTGCGTCGCAACCCTCTGCTGGGTGACTGGATCATGATCGCGTCCCATCGCCAGGGCCGCCCCCAGATGCCCAAGGACTATTGCCCCTTCTGCCCCGGCTCGGGAAAGGTGCCCGACCACTATGACGTATATAAATATGACAACGATTTCCCTGCACTGTCCCAGGATCCCCCCACGCCCGACCCTGTGGCAACCGATTTCTTTGAAACGGCGCCCTGCTACGGCAAATGCGAGGTCATCCTCTATTCTCCCGAGCACACCGTCACCCTGCCCGAACTGCCCACCTCCCATATTGCCAAACTGGTCGATCTGTGGGTGGAGCGCTATGAGGCTCTGCGTGCGGACGAGGGTATTCGCTACATCATGATCTTTGAAAACCGCGGCGAAGCGGTGGGCGTCACCATGCCCCACCCCCACGGTCAGATCTATGGCTACCCCTTCCTGCCCAAACGCCTGGAGGTGACGCTGGACAATGCGCGCCGCCACCTTAGCGAAACGGGCAACTGCCTGTTCTGCGACCTGCTTGACGCCGAGATCGAACAGGATAAGCGCATCATCTTCAAAAACGACTATTTCACCGTGTTTTTGCCCTTCTTCTCCGACTATCCCTACGGCGTGTACATTATGGCCAACGAGCATATCTCCAACATCACCCAGCTCGACGCCGCAGGCCGCGAGGCGCTGGCAGAGACACTGCGTTGCACCACGGGTATGCTCGACAGCCTCTTCGGCTTCAAATTCCCCTACATGATGTGCATGTATAACGAGCCTGTCAACGGCGAAGACGATTCCGATGCGTTCCATTTCCACATCGTGTTCTATCCGCCGATGCGCAGTGCCGACAAGATCAAATTCAACGCCTCCAGCGAAACAGGCGCGTGGGCGTGCTGTAACCCCACCTGCCCCGAAGAAAAAGCAGAAGAACTGCGAGAAGCATATGCTCGCTTTATTGGAAAGGATGAATGAGAATGGCTATTTTGATTACCGGCGGCTGCGGCTATATCGGCAGCCACACCTGCATTGAGATGATCAAGGCAGGCTACGACATCGTCGTCATCGACAACTACTATAACTCCAAGCCCGAGGCGCTCAAACGCACCCGTGAGCTGGCAGGCAAGGATTTCCCCTTCTATGAGTGCGACATCCGCGATGCCGAAGGTCTCAAAAAGATCTTCGCCGCCCACAATATCGAAGCGGTCATCCACTTTGCAGGTCTCAAAGCGGTGGGCGAATCTGTCAGCAAGCCGCTGGAGTATTTCGACAACAACGTTGGCGGCACCGTCACGCTGTGCGAAGTGATGCGCGATTGCGGTTGCAAGCGTATGATCTTCTCCTCCTCCGCTACCGTCTACGGCATGAAAAACCCCTCTCCGCTCAATGAAACGATGGAGATCGGCGGTGTCACCAACCCCTACGGCCGCACCAAATGGATGGTCGAGCAGGTGCTGGACGACCTGTGCTATTCCGATCCTGAGTGGTCTGCGGTCAAACTGCGCTACTTCAACCCCATCGGCGCGCACGAGAGCGGCCGCATCGGCGAAGATCCCAACGGCATCCCCAACAACCTGATGCCTTATGTGTCGCAGGTGGCCGTGGGCAAACTGCAACAGCTCGCGGTGTTCGGCGACGACTATGACACCCACGACGGCACCGGCGTGCGCGACTTCATCCACGTGGTCGACCTCGCGCGCGGTCACGTCAAAGCGGTGGCGTATGCGCTGGCACACACCGGCTGCGAGGCGATCAACCTCGGCACCGGCCACGGTTACAGCGTGCTGGATCTGGTCAAGGCGTTCGAAAAGGTCAACGGCGTGAAGGTGCCGTACCGCATTGCACCTCGCCGCGAAGGCGACATCGCCGTGTGCTATTCCGATCCCTCCAAAGCGGCCAAACTGTTGGGCTGGGAAGCTGAGCTTGGCCTTGAGGATATGTGCCGCGACAGCTGGCGCTGGCAGTCGGGCAACCCCAAGGGCTACGACGAATAAACAACCAAAACCAGCCGCTTTGGATACGCAAAGCGGCTGATTTTGCCGTCATTGAAAGGACGTGTTTCGGATGCAGACGATTTGTGAGCAACTCACCACCCCTGTGGCCGGTGAATATGACGCCATCGTGGTGGGCGCAGGCCCTGCAGGCTGTGGCGCGGCGCTGGCCAGTGCGCGCAACGGCATGAAAACGCTGATTATGGACCGCTTCAACTGCCTGGGCGGTATGTGGACGAATGGCTTTATGAACCCCCTCTTCGATGTAGAAACCAAACACGAAGGCATCGTCTACGAGCTGGTCGAAGACCTCAAAGCCCACGGCGCGTGGGGCGGCTTTTGGGGCAAGAGCTTCCAGTTTGAGGTGATGAAATGCCTGCTGGAGCAAAAAATGCAGGAAGCAGGCGTGGACATCCTCTTTAACACCGCTTTTTCCAAAACCATCGTGGACGGCAAGACCGTCAAGGGTGTCATTGCGGAAAACCAAGAGGGCAGAAAAGCCTATCTCGCCAAAACCGTGTTCGATTGCACGGGCGACGGCCACGTGTGCGCCGACGCCGGCTGTGCATTTGAGATCGGCGAAGACGGCGACTACAAACAGTGCCAGGCTATGACGCTGATGTTTTTGGTGGGCAACATCCCCGAAAAATACAAAGATGGGCTGATGATCTACGAAAAACTCAATGCCGTCTACGAAAAGCTCGGCAAACCGATTCCCTTTACGATGCCGTTTTTGATTCCTGCACCCGGCGTGACCTACGGCAACGTACAGTTCACCCACATGTATGAATATAACCCCCTCTCCGCCAAGGACATCACCGAGGCGACTATCGAGGGACGCCGCCAGATGCTGGAGTCATTCGAGGGCTTGGTGAAATACGACCCCGAATTTGCCAATTTGGAGCTGATTGCCTCTGCACCGGCGCTGGGCGTGCGCGAAAGCCGCCGCATCGTGGGCGAATATACCGTCAATGCGGATGACTTGGCCAACGGCCAAGCCTTCCCCGATGCCGTTGCAGACGTGGCCTTCGGCGTGGATATCCACACGGTCAGCAACAAGGGGCAAAAGTGCCACGGTGTCACCCCTTATCAAATTCCGATGCGCGCGCTGATTCCGCAAGGCTTCGACGGCATCATTGTCGCAGGCCGTTGCATTTCCGGCACCCACGAGGCGATGGCGTCCTATCGTGTCACCGCCGACTGCTGTCAGATGGCCGAAAATGCCGCCGCCGTCAACGCGTATGCCATCAAAAACGACCTGCCACTGCGCGAGGTGGACGTGGCAACCGTGTTGGGCGGCAAATTCGCTCGATAAGCATATATACTATATATAGTATAAAAATTTGTGAAAAACGCACGAGTTATACAACTTGTGCGTTTTTTCTCTTTACAAACCACATAGGCTATGATAAGATGGATATACTATCTCGCAAAAAAGGAGGAAAAGCGTATGCTCATTCACGGTTTGCAAAAGCTCACCCTGTTGGATTTTCCGACAAAGGTTGCTTGCACCATCTTTTTCGGCGGCTGTAATTTCCGCTGCCCGTTTTGCCATAACGCCTCGCTGGTCACCCATATCGACAACGCCGGCACCCAAACAGATGAGCAGGTGCTGTCCTTTTTGTCCAAACGCAAGGGATTGCTCGACGGCGTCTGCGTGACAGGCGGCGAGCCGCTTTTGCAACCCACACTGCCGGCGTTTTTGCGCCGCATCAAGGAGATGGGCTTCGCCGTTAAGCTGGACACCAACGGGTCAAACCCCACTGCGCTCAAAGCGCTGGTAGGGGAGGGGCTGGTCGATTACGTGGCGATGGACATCAAAAATGCGCCCGACCGCTATGCCGAAACGGTGGGCATCCCCGATTTTGATATCGCCCCCATTGCCGAAAGCGTAGCGTTTTTGCTCTCGGACGCGGTCGACTACGAATTTCGCACCACCGTTGTCAAAGAGTTCCACCGCGTCGAAGATATCGCCAACGCCGCACGGTTTATAAAAGGCGCCAAACGCTACTTTTTGCAAAATTTTGAAGATTCGGGTGACCTGATCGCGCCGGGACTTTCCGCCGTTTCCCCCGAAACGCTTACGCAGATGCAACAGGCGGCTACCCCCTATATACAGTATATTGGGGTTCGTGGACTATAAAAAACCACAATATATGGAAAAAACCTATTGACAGGGAATATGGGGGCATGCTATAATGCGATTGCTGCCAATAAATTATCATTGATTATATAAGGAGGATATTGTATGTACCGTGTGGTAAAACGTGACGGCAAGGTCGTCAACTTCAACCTTTCCAAAATCAGCAACGCCATCATGCAGGCATTTGACGCCTGCGGCAAACAATATGCAGACGAGATCATCGACTTTCTGGCTCTGAAAGTCACCGCCGACTTCGAAAGCAAGATCGAAGACGGCCAGGTGACCGTTGAGGACATCCAGGACAGCGTGGAATCCGTGCTGATCCGTGCCGGCTATGACGATGTGGCCAAAGCCTACATCCTCTACCGTAAACAGCGTGAGAAGATCCGTAATCTCGGCACCACCATCGTCGACTACAAGCAGATCGTCGACAACTATCTGAAAATCAACGACTGGCGCGTGAAAGAGAACTCCACCGTCACCTATTCGGTGGGCGGCTTGATTCTCTCTAACTCCGGTGCCATCACCGCCAACTACTGGCTCTCCGAGGTGTATGATGAGGAGATCGCCAACGCCCACCGCAATGCGGAGATCCATCTGCACGACCTGTCGATGCTGACCGGTTACTGTGCCGGTTGGTCGCTCAAACAGCTCATCCAGGAAGGCCTCGGCGGCATCCCCGGCAAGATCACCTCTGCCCCTGCCAGCCACCTGTCCACCCTGTGCAATCAGATGGTCAACTTCCTCGGCATTATGCAGAATGAGTGGGCCGGCGCACAAGCCTTCTCCTCCTTCGACACCTACCTTGCCCCCTTCGTCAAGGTGGACAAACTGACCCAAAAAGAGGTCAAGCAGTGCATCCAGTCCTTCGTCTATGGCGTCAACACCCCCAGCCGTTGGGGTACGCAAGCGCCCTTCTCCAACATCACCCTCGACTGGACTGTGCCCAAGGATCTGGCCAACCTGCCTGCCATCGTCGGCGGCAAGGAGATGGACTTCACCTATGGCGACTGCAAAAAAGAGATGGATATGGTCAACAAAGCCTTCATCGAGATTATGATCGAGGGCGACGCCAACGGCCGCGGCTTCCAGTATCCCATCCCCACCTATTCCATCACGCGCGATTTCGACTGGTCCGAAACCGAGAACAACAAGCTGCTTTTCGAGATGACCGCGAAATACGGCACCCCCTATTTCTCCAACTATATCAACTCCGATATGGAGCCCAACGACGTGCGTTCGATGTGCTGCCGTCTGCGTCTTGACCTGCGCGAGCTGCGCAAAAAGTCCGGCGGCTTCTTCGGCTCGGGTGAGTCCACCGGTTCTATCGGCGTTGTCACCATCAACCTGCCGCGCATCGCGTATTTGGCAGAAAACGAGGCCGATTTCTACAAGCGCCTGGACAAGCTGATGGACATCTCTGCCCGTTCGCTCAAGACCAAGCGTACCGTCATCACCCGTTTGATGGAAGCGGGTCTGTATCCCTACACCCGTCGCTATCTCGGCTCCTTCTCCAACCACTTCTCCACCATCGGTCTGATCGGTATGAACGAAGTGGGCCTCAACGCGCGCTGGCTCAAGCAGGATCTCACCAATGAGAAGACCCAGGCCTTCGCAAAAGACGTGCTCAACCATATGCGCGAGCGTCTGTCTGACTATCAGGAAGCCTACGGTGACCTCTACAACCTCGAAGCTACCCCTGCAGAGTCCACCACCTATCGCTTCGCGAAGCACGACAAACAGCGCTACCCCGATATCATCACTGCCAACGAGAACGGCACCCCCTACTACACCAACTCCTCTCACCTGCCTGTCGGCTACACCGAGGATATCTTCTCCGCGCTGGACGTGCAGGACGAGCTGCAGACGCTGTATACTTCCGGTACCGTGTTCCATGCTTTCCTTGGCGAGAAGCTGTCCGATTGGAAGGCTAAGTCGGATCGTAGCCATG
>JAZSHG010000003.1:0-3485 GCA_045533135.1 Acutalibacteraceae bacterium | reverse complement strand
TAGCAAACACGCCCTGCGGCGAGGCCGTTTCCGCCATGTAGGCGGACAACGCATCGGAGATGGTATAGACGGGTGTGTCGGTGGCAAACAGCGGTGCCAACAGGTCGGCGTATTGCTCTTTTGCGTGGGGAGTGACCATCACCGCAGTAAGCCTTGCGCCCGACAGGGCGGCATCGGCGCACAGGCGCGCGCCTTCAATGGCAAACGCCCCCATTTTGCGGCGAAAACGGGCATCAGAAGCCAAGCGTCGCCATTCTTTTATCAGCTTGTTATCTCGACTGGAAATGTCCATTTTCCCACTCCTTTCGCCAAAAAATCGGCGCTTTTTCACCACCAAATAAAAGCGAACAACGCCCACAGGAAACCCTGTGGGCGTAATTACAGCTTATTTATTGAGCGCGTCTTTAGCCTTCTCGGTCAGCGCGGTGAATGCCGCGGCGTCCGAAACAGCCAGCTCAGCAAGCATCTTGCGGTTGAGGCCGATGTTTGCTTTTTTCAGACCGTTCATCAGGGTGGAATAGTTCATGCCGTTCATCTTCGCAGCGGCGGAGATGCGGGTGATCCACAGACGACGGAAATCACGTTTCTTTTGACGGCGGCCGATATACGCATATTGGCCGGACTTCATCACCGCTTCTTTAGCGGTCTTGAACAGCTTGGACTTGGCACCGAAGTAGCCTTTTGCCAGCTTGAGAACCTTCTTACGTCTTTTGCGCGTCATCATCGCGCCTTTGATACGAGCCATGTTGTTACCTCCGTTCCACTCTTACCGATTATTTGTAAGGAATCATGCGCTTGACCTTCGCCACGTTGGTCACGTCGGCAATCGTGGTCTTGCGGAGATTTCTCTTGCGTTTGGTGGTTTTCTTGTTGAGAATGTGGGATTTGTAGGCATGGGCGCGAACGACCTTGCCGGTCTTGCTCAGCTTGAAGCGCTTCTTGGCGCCGCTGTGGGTTTTGATCTTCGGCATAGCGATATCCTCCTTAATATTGAAACGATTATTTGGCAGCGGGCTTGGGTGCGAGGAACATAAGCATATTGCGGCCTTCCAGTTTTGCGGGCTTTTCGATCACCGCAAACTCTGCGCAGGATTCCGCAAAGGATTTCATACGATCCAGGCCGATCTCGGGATGGCCCATCTCACGACCGCGGAAACGAATGGAGACCTTCACCTTGTTGCCGTCCTCAATAAAACGGGCAGCGTGTTTAACCTTCGTGTTAAGGTCGCCCACGTCGGTGTTGAGTCCCAAACGGATCTCCTTGATATCCACGACATGCTGATTCTTGCGGGCCTCTTTCTCCTTCTTCATCTGTTCGAAACGATATTTGCCGTAATCCATAATGCGGCAAACAGGGGGAACAGCGGTCGGAGCGATCTTGACAAGATCAAGATCTCTTTCATCGGCCAGTTTTTGCGCATCGCGAGCGGACATAACGCCCAGCTGTGCGCCGTCGGCATCGATCACGCGCAACTCCGCATCGCGGATCTGCTCGTTGATCTGCAGTTCCTTCATGGCTATGGGTAAGCACCTCCACCAAAAATTGATAAAACGAAAAAACGGACAGTTTCCTGCCCGCACACACAAAGTAGCCCCCAAAAAGGAGGTTTCCGTATGGACCTGTTGGAACGAAATCCGCAGGTGAGAGCGGGCAAACGCTCTGCTTCGTTTTATTTCCCGATTAGTTTACCACAACTTTCATCAGCTGTCAAGCCTTTTTTATTTACTTTTTTCGCTTTGTGTGATATACTGTACAAAGCAAGCAAGGAGGCTGTGTTATGCAAACCATCGTGATACAAAAAAATGACGCAGGACAGCGATTGGATAAGTTTCTCACCAAAACTTTTCGCAATTTGCCTGTGTCGATGATGTATAAATACATCCGTCAAAAGGATATCAAACGTAACGGCAAGCGATGCACCATCGCCGACCGCCTGTGCGAAGGCGACGTGCTGACACTATATATAAAGGATGAGTTCCTTATTCAAGCACCGCCCGTCCACGATTTTATGTCCGCCTCACGTAAGCTGGACATCGTATACGAAGACGACCACATCCTTCTGCTCAACAAAAAGGCAGGACTGCTCTGCCACCCCGACGACCGCGAGTTTGGCGACACCCTCATCGGGCGCGTGCAACGCTATCTTTTTGAAAACGGGCAATACGACCCCGATGCCGAAAACAGCTTTGCTCCTGCGCTGGTCAACCGCATTGACCGCAACACCAGCGGCATTGTGATCGCCGCCAAAACCGCCGAGGCTTTGCGTGTGCTCAACCAAAAGCTCCGCGACCGCGAGCTACACAAGTATTATCTCTGCATCGTACATGGCACCCCCTCCCCTGCCAGCGCTACGCTGACGGCCTATCTTGAAAAGAATGAATCCCAAAACCGCGTCTACATATCTCAAAAACCGCAGGCAGGTGCGCGCAGTATCGCTACGCGCTACACAGTGCTGGAATCACATGGCGGACTGTCCCTTTTGGAGATCGAACTGCTTACAGGGCGCACACATCAGATACGCGCGCATCTTGCGTCTATTGGGCATCCCTTGCTCGGCGATGGCAAATATGGCACCAACGCACTTAACAAGGGCACAGGCTTTTTCAAGCAAGCGCTTTGTTCTTATAAGCTCACCTTTGACTTCACAACGCCGGCAGGCGAGCTGGAACATCTCAATCAAAAAAGCTTTTCTATCAGCGATATTCCCTTTTTACAGGCGTTTTATGGAGAAAAATAAAAATATTTTTGTAATCATTACAAAAAAGTGTTGACAAACGAAAGCTCTTGTGATATATTCAATTTGTAATCATTACAAATTCGATTACACAGGAGGTAACCGTGATGGCAAAAGATCTGGCAGCGGTCTTGACCGCCCACGGCGTGCGACCTACCAAGCAGCGTTTGGCAGTTTACACCTACCTCTTGGAGCATCGCACCCATCCCAATGCCGACAGCATCTATCAGGCGCTGGTGGCAAAGGATCCCCGGTTCTCCCGTACAACGGTCTACAATTCTCTGCACATCCTGGCCGGCGCCGGACTGATACGAGAGTTGTTGATCACTGCGGAAGAACAGCATTTCGACGGTGGTATGGAACACCACGGGCATTTTTACTGCACCGATTGCGGCGCTGTTTTGGATGTTCCGTTCGATACCGCTGACTGGCAGCCCCCTTCCCCGACAGGATGTCGGGTGGCTCGCACAGAGGTCGTACACTATGGTCTGTGCAAAGCATGTCAATCAAAAAATAATTAGTATTTTCAGGAGGTCATTGTTATGAAATTTGTTTGCTCTGTTTGCGGCTATGTCCACGAAGGTGACGCGGCTCCCTATGCATGCCCCGTTTGCGGTGTTCCTGCTGACAAATTCACTGCTATGGGCGGTGAGCGCGTTTGGGCTGACGAGCACAAGGTTGGTATTGCACAGGGTGTGGATCCCGAGATCGTCGAGGGTCTGCGTGCCAACTTTGCAGGTGAGTGCTCCG
>JAZSHG010000155.1:0-2336 GCA_045533135.1 Acutalibacteraceae bacterium | reverse complement strand
CAAGACGCCGACACGGGGCTTATCCCCACCTTCTTTATCGGTGAAAATGGCGCCTACGGCCGCTTTAACTATTGGATCAACTGTCAGATCGTCACCACCAACATCCTGCGCGAGCTGGCAGAGCTGACCGAAGCCGAAGGTGTTGACTGATATAAAAAAGGACTTGGCAGATGCCAAGTCCTTTTTGGTTTTATCCGCGCTCGTTTATTGCGGTGAGAGATAGATATATCCTGTGCGCGTCTTGTTGCCGTTGACGGTGGTGTAGCCCAAACGGTAGGTGGCCACGGCAATGGCCGTTTCGCTACCGCTCATCGCCGTATAGGCGCCGTCTGCGCCCAGCATTTCCACTGCCGTTTCCACAGGCACGCCGTAAGGCGCCGCCACTTCCTCAAACAGCGCGCGCAAGGCGGCATAGTCCACCGGCAACTCCCCATAGGTCAGATAGACGTCATCCGTCTGCGCAAAGGTGAGCTTCATCGTGTTATCCTTCTCTTTGGCGGCGGTGAGGTTGATGTTTCCCACCTGCATCGCAGTGGCATCCACCGCCGTAAAGGTCAGCGGCACACACGCCGACGAGCGAATACCGTCGGCGGTGGCGATATACGCCACAGGGGTGTAGGTGTTTTCTGCCAGCATCGGCACGTCAAGCGTGATATTGTCCGCTTGCACCGTGATGGTATCGCCACCGGCAAAGGCCACCGTTTGCGTTTCGGCGGTCAGATGCACCAATCCGTCGGTGGATTGCAGGCCAAACGCCACCATATACGGCTGTTCCTTCACAAACAGGAAGGTGTCGTTAAGGGTGAGGGTGACGCCGGTTACCGTGATCTGGCCGTTGGCATAGCTAATATCGCCAAAAGAGGCGGTCGGCTTGGCAAAATGCGCCGCCAGCTCCACCGCTTGCGCGTCATCCAGATCCACCGTCGGTTTATCTTTATTGTCCGTATACAGCGCGGTGATGGCGGCAATGCGCTCCAGCTCCACCGCAAAACCGGCTTCTACGCTCTCGGCGGTCTTGGTGGCATAGCCGTTCCAACGATGATATTGGGTGGATACCGCCAGCTCCTTGTAGGCGGTGTCCACGCCGGCCATCACACCGTCAAAATTGCGGCGGCAGACAAGTCCCCACGCCGCCAACTGTGCTTTCAGCTTGGCGCGTTGCTCTGCACGCGTGGCACCCGGCACATAGATGGTGATCTCGCCCTCGTTGCCGTAGGCGGAAGCACCGGCGTTGATACCGCGCACCTCGACACCGTTGTCATAGGTGTCCATTAAGGCGATCTTTTTGCCGTTTGTCAGTGTCAGCACCGCGGTATCGCCAAAGCCGTCAAAAGAGGCAATGCCGTCAAAGCCGGCAAACTTGATAGTGTACAGCGCATGCTCGGGGGCATTTTCGTCCACCTGCAAAATATCCGCTTTTTTGTCGGAGCTCATCACGTCCAACGTGTACATTTCACCTGTTCGGGGGTTGTAGGTACCCTTGTAGCAGATGTTATCCTTGATGGTCAAAAAGGACAGGTTGTGCATATCTTCGCCCCAATCCTCACTGCGGATGAGGAACATGGTTTCCCAATAGCCCTTGCTGTTGTCAGCGACAAAGCAGTCGTAGCGACCGCCGTTCTCGACCGTCAGCTCATAGTGCTCACCGGCGATATAGGTTGCACGGCAGGTTTCGATATCGTTGCCCTCGAAAAGCTCGTATACATCCTGCCCCTTCTCGTTTTTATAGCGGCGGCAGACGTAGCGATAGCTCGGATCTTCCGGTATCTCCTGCAAAATGAGCTCGGCATTTTCCTCCACGTGCAAAAACGCACGCGACTGACTGCTTTGGATGACCCCTTCTACCCACATATCCACCACGCGCACGTTGGTCTTGACAAAGTCGATCAGATTGGCGCCTGATTGGGCGGTTTGGGTGATGCGCTCGGTCAGGTTCTTGAAATATTCATAGGCGTTGCAGATCTCGGGGAAGCCCGAAATCGCCGTAGGCGATGCCGTTACAGGCGTCTGATGGGGCGGCGTCAGCGCCTGCGGTTTGATGGCCAGCAGGTTGTTGTGGGCGGTGGTGGCCAGATTTTGCAGGGTGGCGGCACCGCTTTCCAAAAGGTCGCCCTCGGTCTTGAGCAGATGGGCATTGAGCCGCTCATGCGCAAGCAAGAGCTTCGCCAGCTCAACACCGCTCACATTTCCCGGGTTTTGTGTATCGTCTGCATCGGTGCCGGAACATCCTGTCAACGGCAGGATGAGTAAAACGGCCGCCAAAGCAATAGCTATCCATTTTTTCATAAGCAAACCTCCTGTATACATCATAATGCGGTCTTTGCAGATCCTCTTAT
>JAZSHG010000150.1:0-3793 GCA_045533135.1 Acutalibacteraceae bacterium | reverse complement strand
GCGGTTTCGTCAGACATGCCGGAGAAACGGCAAGCGGCGGCAATCTGCTGCTGCAGGGTGGCGGCAATTTCCTTCAGAATCTCCTCAGCTGTGGCGTTGGCGGCGTTGAAATAACCGGGAAACAACACCGCTTGTAACTGTTTGACCAGCTTAATAACAGCTTTGCGGTCGGGGATGGTGTCAGGTGAATGGGGGCGCACCACAAAATCGGTATCGGTAGCGGCCAAAGTTGCCGCCAAATCAGCATAATTCATAGCGTTCCACTCCTCAAAAGGAACTATTGATAGCATTTTTAGTATATGTGATAGTATAACACAGAGTACCAACAAAAGCAAGTATGTTAAATCCTGCGGATAAGCATTAGCGCGATGCCGCCGATAATGGCGCCTGTGATAGCGCCGGAAATCAGTAGTAGCGGTAAATATGCCATAACGGCGGCAGGGGAGAGCAACAGCGCGGCGATGATGCTTTGTCCCATGTTATGTGCAACGCCACCTGCGATGCTAACCCCGATAGGACTGAACACTTTGCTTTTCTTGCATAAAAGCATGATGGATAAGCTCAAAGCACTTCCTGCAAGACTATACAGAATCATCATAGGGGTGCCAAAGGTAAATCCGCTCAAAACAGCACGTGCTAACGAAACGGTGATAGAGGTAGGAATATCTGCTTTATACAGTGTAAAAAGCACAACTATATTGGCAATTCCTAACTTGATGCCGGGGATGCCGAGCGATACGGGCACAAGCGATTCGAGATATCCAAAAACAAATGCCAGGGCGACCAGAAGACCGCCGCGTGCAACTTTCTGTCCCATAGCGGCCTCCTTCATGATGTTATGGCATCGGGTGCTTCATCGCTACCTACTATGGTGATGGTCAGCCGATGCGGTAAACAGATAATACTATCGCCCACGCGGGAGATAGGGGCGTGGTGCTCGCATATTCCATCGGGACAGTCAGCATCTTCGACCCAAACAGTGCCGTTTTCGATGTGCAAACGGTTATATCCGCCGTAACCTTCAATTTGCCAATCAACTTCATCTGTAATGCTAAAAGACTTTACACAATCTCCGTCGACGGATATCTTGACAAAGGAACCGTTTTCGGCAAAAATAGAGCGCAAAAGCCACAGCAGCAATGCAACAGATACAATGCCGCCAAAAAGCCAGATATCCCCTTTGCGAAAAGGCTTTTTCATCGTTTTCTCCTACTTGATAAATTTAGAAAATCCATCTGAATATTGCCAGTTGAGGTCATTATCCAAAAAGACCGCTTCAACGCCGGCGAGACTATTTGTAAAGGTTATAGCCTTGTCGACCGGCATTAAAAATAACGCTGTCGAAAGTGCATCTGCAAGCCCTGCATCGCCACAAATAACCGTGGCGGCTCGCATATGACGGGGCGGATAGCCGGTTTGTGGGTCGATAATATGGGCGTAAGAGATACCATTGACCGTGTAATAGCGCTGGTAATCGCCACTGGTCGCTACAGCAGTTTGACCGCCAACATGAATGTCCAAAGAATATGTGCCATTTTCCAATGTATGCGCAATGCGCACTGTCCAGGGCTCACCGTTAGGCTTTTCGCCGATAGTGCGCACAGTACCGCCCGCGTTGATAAGTCCTACACAGCCCTTATCAGTCAGTGCTTTGGCGGCCTGTTCGGTTGCCCATCCCTTGGCAACGGCGCCGAAATCCAACGCGACGCCTGAAGGAAGTGTGATGGTGTTATCCGTATAGCTGATAGCAGAAAAGTCGGCCGCGTTTAGGGCGACTTCCAGTTCTGCTTGCGGCGGAAGCTCTGCTACGCCGTCTTGTGCGGCATCGCGGTAGTTTTTCCAAAGCGCGGTGACGCGTCCTATGGCTACGTTTACCTTGCCGTCTGTAAGTGCAAAAGTATCAGCGCCAAACTGTAACAGCTTTATCAGTTCCTCGTCGGCAGGAATATTATCTGAACCGGCGGCAGAGTTGACTGCATAGAGGTTGTTTGGCGTTGTCACATAGCTGTGATAGGGGTCAGCGGCTTGATGAGTGGCAGTAAGGTTGCTCTTGAGCGTGGCTGTCCACTCTTGAAATGTGGCAGTATCCTCTGTGTAGGCAGTAAAGGTGATAGCGGTGTCAAACAGATTGTAAAAGGTAACGATTTGTGCAGACGTCTGTTGACAGCCAGTCAATAACAGAAGTGCAGACAACAATAAGCACACGAATATGCGTTTTGACACTGTATCCCTCCTAACAAAAAAGAGAAACTGCCGTTTCTCTTTTTTAGTCTTCATTCGGTTGTTCCCAGGGGAGCGTGTCGCCCGGCTCGCGTAGGTAAGAAAGCAACTGCGCAACACCGTCGCCGTTGACGGAACTGATGTGAAATACTGTGCGACAGCCTGCCAAGCGCAACCACCGCTCAGCCAAATCAGGGTTGGCATTGGGGCGGTCGATCTGTGTCACAATGCCAATCACTTCACGGTTGCAGGAAGCAGCGCATCCCGGGGGATAGAGCGAATAAGGCTCCGTTGCGCTGATAAGCAGACCGACAACATCTGCTTCATAAGCATAGAGCGCCAAAGCACGCCCCAATGAGGCGTTTTCAGCATATTCGCCGGGGGTATCTATCAATACGTCAAAATGGTTAACGTATTGCGTTTTATGGTAGTGAATGGTCTCTCCGCGGAGCGCTTGTGTCAAGGTGGTTTTGCCACATTCGCTACGTCCGACCAGCAATAGCTTTTTCATCAGGTACGGGTGAGGGGGCAAACGGAGAAGCCCAAAGTGTCGCGGCAATAGGCGGTCAGTGCTTCCATAGCGGCATCCACTTCGGCAACCAGACCGGTGATGATCAATGTGCCGCTAAAGCGGTCAACAAAGCCCAATTCCACACCTGCGGTTTTGATGGCCACATCGCCTGCGATGATGGCGGTTTCGCTGGGGCTGAAGGTGACGATACCGATCGCCGCCCGATGGTAGTCCACAGCGGGATCAAGACCCAACTTGCGATAGACCACAGGGTCGGGGTTGGCGATAACATGCGCCAGGGTAATCTGTTTGCCGGGGACAATTTCTTGAATTATGCGCATTTTGTCTTGCAGTTCCAAAGGGACCACCTCACAATCGAAGAAATTATATCACAACGCTACGGATTTTGCAACTGTTTTCGTCGAAAATCAAAGATATTGCTGGTACCAACCGACTGCCAGTCGGTCGCACCGCTCATTTTCAGGATGTCCTTGATGACCGCGTACCCAAAGGAAGGACACCTCGTGAATATCCAAAAGTGTGAGTAACTTGTCCCACAGGTCGGCATTGAGCGCAGGCTTTTTATCCGCTTTGCGCCAGCCGTTCTTTTTCCAACTGCGTGCCCAACCTTTTTCAATGCCGTCCACGAGATAGCGTGAATCGGTGCAGAGTGTCACCTGACAGCTTTCTTTGAGCGCCGCCAATCCTTCAATAGCGGCGGTCAGCTCCATACGATTGTTGGTTGTTTGCGGTTCGCCGCCGCAAAGCTCCTTTTCCTGGCCGTTAAAGCGCAAAATGGCGCCCCAGCCACCCGGACCGGGGTTGCCGGAACAGGCGCCGTCGGTGAACAATTCCACATGCTTCATACAAAAGCCTCCGTTGAGGTAATTACAGCAATATTATAGCAGATAATTATTGCTTTGCAAGGGAATAAACAATCTTTTCGCGCCCATACTGTCTTTGATACATGCTAAAGATTGTCTTTGACTTGACATAAGCAATAAATAAGAGTATTATAATTAAAATATGGGTTATTTTGCGCCCACATAAAAATGGATATCG
>JAZSHG010000253.1:0-3513 GCA_045533135.1 Acutalibacteraceae bacterium | reverse complement strand
CTTTCTTGTCCAGCACTCTGCAGTGCCGTCAGAATACTTGCGCCAATGCCAGTCATTGGTAACGCCTTGTGTGAACTCTGCTACGAGCTTCCAGTCACCATACTCCCATGCACTTTCCGGCTTAGGGATGAAGGTGGTGCCCAGTTTCTTGTGGAGCTTGGAGAGCTCGGTTCTCATCTGCGCACGGAGCTTGGCGTCCAAGTTGGACAGCGGCTCGTCAACCAGGAAGACCTTAGGCTCACCGACGATAGCACGGCCCAGGGCAACACGCTGGCGCTGACCGCCGGACAGAGCCTTCGGCTTGCGGTCGAGCAGGTGAGCGATATCGAGGATGCGAGCGGCCTCTTCGACGCGGCGTTTGATCTCCTCCTTCGGAGTCTTGCGCAGCTTCAGACCGAACGCCATGTTCTCAAACACGGTCATGTGAGGATACAGAGCATAGTTCTGGAACACCATGGCAATGTCACGATCCTTCGGCGCGACATCGTTGACCAAACGGTCGCCGATGTACAGCTCACCGTCGGAAATCTCTTCCAGACCGGCGATCATACGCAGGGTGGTGGATTTACCGCAGCCGGAGGGACCGACCATGATGATAAATTCTTTGTCTTTGATCTCCAAGTTGAAATCCGAAACAGCGACAACGCCGCCGGGATATTTCTTGTAGATGCCTTTGAGGGATAAGCTAGCCATAAAATGACCTCCTGTTCGGAAATAACATACTTTTTCAGCATAGGTATACTATAACAGATTATTTCAAAAATAACCAGTAGTTTTATCAACAAATTTCAGGTGAAATTATCAGTTGTTTTTCATAACAGCATTTTACACATACATTTTTCACTTTTTCCCCAAAAGCGCCAACTCTTGCGCGGTCAATTCGCGGCAATCCCCCTCTTTGAGGGTTTCGTCCAGCAAAACACCGCCGATGGAAAATCGGTGCAATCGCAATATATTGTACCCGAACGCCCCAAACATACGCTTTATTTGGTGGTATTTGCCTTCTGTGAGGGTGATTTCCGTCCACGGGCAGTCGCCGCTTTCCAGCAATAGGCATTTTGACGGAGCGCAGGTGTCGCCGTCCTCCAGCGTTACCCCTGCGGCGAACAATGCCGGCAGGCGGTCGTCCCACGGTTTGTCTAATTTGGCGCGGTAACGCTTCTCCACATGGCTCTTGGGCGCAAGCAAGCGGTGCGCCAGGGGGCCGTCATCGGTGATGAGCACGAAGCCTGTGGTATCCTTGTCCAAGCGGCCTGCAGGGAACAGTCCGCGACGGCGCAGGTGATCGGGCAACAGGTCGAGCACAGTGGGCGCGTGCGGATCGCGCGAGGCAGACAGCACGCCTTGGGGCTTGTGCAACATGATGTAGAGGTTTTGCTTGCAGTTGAGGGGCGCGCCGTCAACCGCTATCGTTTGGGTGTCGGGATCGACCTTTTGGGCGGCGTTCAAAAACGGCACACCGTCCACCGTCACGCGCCCTTGACGGCACAGCCGTCCGGCTTCGCTACGGGTGGCAACACCTTGCCCCGACAGCAGCTTGTCCATACGTTGCAGCATAAAAACACCCCCCTTTCCTGTGATAACTCACGACGAGTATACCACAAAAAGCGGAGGGTGGCAAGAGGCTTTCACAGCGTTTCGCGTGGGATGAGCGGCGCGATCTGCGAGGGGGTTTTGAGCGGCGTCACGTCGCCGCCGATGACCGTGTCTTTGTACAGATAAAGATGCACGACGGTGGGGGTGTCGGACGGCACATTTTTGACCGTATACGTCCAGCACTTGACCCGTTTGCCGTGGTAGGGCTCCAGATCCATCCCCACCTGCTGTTGCAAGGCGTTGTAGGCCGAAAACACGTCATCAAACTCATCGGGGATGAGCACTTCCCTGACTTGACCTGCCGGATCGACCTCATAGCCGAGCGCGGCAAGCATCGCTACGCGCGCGGTATTATCCGCGGCGACGGTACCGCTTGTGGCAGAGGCGTCAGGGCGAAATGCCAGCAGGAGTAAAACGAGCAAAACGCCGACGCACAGCACCGCCGTCCAAATACGCTTTTGGGTGGTTTTGACCGAGAACACGAACATAGTTGCCATCCCCCTTGGTGTAGATGGTATATCCTATGCGTTGGCGCGGTGGGATATGTCAAAAGCGGTTGACAATTGGAGCAAAAAAGGAGTATACTGGTGTCACAAACTCATAAGGAGGCTTTTTTATGAACACATCTTTTCTCCGCCCGATGCGCAAAGGCGGTTTCGTCATCCTGTCCGCTATCACTTGTGTGGTGGCGGCCTTTGACCTGTTTTCCTATTTTGTCCTCAGCACCTATAACCACGCGACCTCAGAACTCACGTATTCGCTGTATATGCCCCCTCTGTCCTTCCTTGCCACACCTTTGCTTGCACTGGCAGGCTGTATTTTGTTGGTGTTTGCTACATTGTCTGTGCAAAAAAGCCCCAAAACCTCTCCGCTTGTCGCACTTTCATTTTGGATGATGGCACTCTCCTTGGTGGCATGGCCAATCGTCCACCACGAGTTTCTCGACTCCCTGACCATTACCGCCTGTGTACTGCTTTGCGCGGTGCTGATCACCGCCGGTATCCTGTCCATCAATCAGCTGCGGTCGGCCATCATGTCTATTGTCGCACTCGCTTGCGGCGTAGCTTTTTCTATCTATCGATTTATTAACACGCTGCCGAACATACAACAAATGTGGGAATATAACATGATTTTCTCAGTTATCTCCAGCGTGATCACCTGCCTGTTGCCTGCGTTGTTCTGCGTGAGCATCGCACTGCTGGAGCTGTGCAAAGGTCGCTTGGCTTCTTCCGGCGAAGAATAAGCTATCCAAAACATAAAAAGAGCCGCCTATTCGGGCGGCTCTTTTTGCTTTTTCAGGCTTCTAAAAACAGCGCTTTCAGGCGGTTGACCGAGGCGGCGAGGTCTTTAAGGCCCGGGAGCACTTCCTCGGGGGCGCGATCGAAGATATAGTAGTCGGCTTCGAGGGTGAGATAGCCGCTGTAGCCGATACTTTTAAGCGCCTTGGCAATGGGCGGAAAATCGATTGCCATCGAAAAGGGGATCTGATGGGAGTCGTGCAGTTTATCGTTATCGTGGATATGGAGCGCCTGCAGGCGATGCCCCAGCGCGTGGATCAGTTCCACTGCAGAGGTGTCGGAGCCTTTCATTTCGGCGTGGCCGATATCTAAGCACGCGACCAAAAAGTCATCCCCCACCACGTCGATATGCCGCACAAAGCTTTCGGGAGTGGCGCAGGCGGCAAAGCAGGAGTGCCCCTTTTCGCTGTCCCAGTTCCACATATTCTCGGTGGCGATCTTTACGCCACAGCCGCGTGCAAAGGGCAACAGCTCTTGATACATCTCGGCGTTTTGCTCCGCGGTGGCGTTGTTGTCGGGGTGGATGATGCAGATCTCACCGCCTGCTTCGGCGGTGCACTCGATCGCGCGTTGCATATAGTCGCGAATGGCGCGGCAACCCGTTGGAAAGGGGGCGTGC
>JAZSHG010000160.1:0-2198 GCA_045533135.1 Acutalibacteraceae bacterium | reverse complement strand
AGGACGGATGTTGATGAGCGCCTGCGGCGTGATGACGTCCATATCCTGCGCCTGCAGGGTCATGCGCTCACGGATGACGCGCTCCATACGGGAGAAGCCGATGCGGAACTGGTTCTGCAACAGCTCGCCCACCGAACGGATGCGGCGGTTACCCAGGTGGTCGATGTCATCGGTGTTGCCGATGTCATAGTCGAGGGTGAACACATAGTTGATGGACGCAAAGATGTCCTTTTTGGTGATGTGGTTGGGGATGAGGTCGTGCACGTGGGTGCGGATCGCCTCTTTGAGCGCTTCCTCGTCCTCGTTTTCCGCGAGAAGCTGTTGCAGCACTTCAAAGTCGACACGCTCGTTGATGCCCAGCTCTTTTACGTCGAAGGACACGTACTTGGTGATGTCGACCATACCGTTGGTGATGATCTTGACCTCACGCTTTTCGCCGTGCTCTTCCACCAGCGCATAAGCGACGGTGATACCGGCATCGTCGATCTCAAGCGCCTTGGCGCGGTCGATATATTCGCCTGCCTCCGCCAGCACTTCGCCGGTGGTGGGGTTGATGATATCCTGTGCCAAACGGCAACCGGCCAGGCGGTTGACCATGCTCAGCTTTTTGTTGTACTTATAACGGCCGACGCGAGACAGGTCATAGCGACGGGGGTCAAAGAACAGGTTGTTGAGGTGCTCCTGCGAGTTTTCGATGGTGAGCGGCTCGCCGGGGCGCAGCTTGCGATAGACCTCCAAAAGCGCGTCTTCGGTGTTTTTGGTGGTATCCTTTTCGATAGTCGCCAAGAGCTTCGGGCTCTCGCCGAAGAATTCCACCAGCTGGGCATCGGTGCCAAGACCCAAAGCACGGGCAAACACCGTCACGGGCAGCTTGCGGTTTTTGTCGATACGCACCGAGAACACATCCGCAGAATCGGTCTCATATTCGAGCCAAGCACCGCGGTTGGGGATGACGGTGGAGTTGAAGAGTTTTTTACCGGTGGTGTCGTAGGTCATGCCGTAGTACACACCGGGGGAACGCACCAGCTGGGAAACGATGACGCGCTCTGCACCGTTGATGACGAAGGTGCCGCTTTCGGTCATGATGGGGAAGTCACCCATAAAGACCTCGGACTCCTTGATCTCGCCGGTTTCTTTGTCAAGCAGACGGGCGCGCACACGCAGAGGGGCGGCGTAGGTCACGCTGCGCTCCTTGCACTGCTCCACCGTATACTTGGGCTGCTCGTCCAGACGGTAGCCGACAAAATCCAGCACCAGGTTGCCGGAATAGTCGGTGATGGCGGCCATGTCGTCAAAGACCTCTTTGAGACCTTCCTCCAGGAACCACTGGTATGAATTTTTTTGCACCTCGATGAGGTTCGGCATATCCAGAACCTCTTGGATCTTGGCAAAACTCATACGCGTGGTCTTACCCAACTGGACCGGTTTGATGTTCACCATACACGAGTCACTCCTATCTTAAATCTTTCTTTATTACCCAAAAAGAACAGAGAAATTTGCGAGGGTTTTCGGCCCGATTTTTATACAATTTTGCAACAGCCGATCGCCCTTGGGGGCATTTGCACCCATTATGATACAGTCTATCATAATACCACCCCTTTTTCCACTTGTCAACTGCGAAATTTGAAAAATTTTACTTTTTTTGAAAAATCCTTGATTTTCGGGGGATTTTTGGGGAAAAAGCGGTGGAAAACCGCGATTTTGAAACACACGGCGGCGTTGTTTCAAATTTTCCAGTAAACACAGGGCTTTGCGGACTATTTTTCGCCACAAATAAAAGGGACACGCCCCCACCGCTTTTTGCGCGGCAGGGGCGTTTCGGGGGAAGTTTCAAATGTTGTTTTTATACATTTGGTTGTATATTGTTGCAATGGCAAGGTGGCGCCGCCCGTATGTGCGGTTATTTGCCGCCGCTTTCAAAGTTATAACGGTCGGCTTCCTTTTTGAAGGTGGCGTTATCTGCCGTTTCGTCGGGATAATATTCGGCGTGGGTAGAAGCCAGCGCCACCAGATTTCTGCCTTTGAACACTTCATACTTCCACAGGTCTTCCCACGTCTTGTCGAGGAACCAGCCGAAGTTATAGACATATTCACCGATGACATAGGTGCAAGGGTGGGCGTATTCCATGTTGAACTCTTGTAAGGACAAGGTGTAGATGTCGTCGATCTCCTCGGTAGTGAACACGTTGTCCCAGCAT